>CAZHPP010000106.1:0-9853 GCA_964534535.1 uncultured Victivallales bacterium
TAAGGGATTATTTTACCATACAGACGTCAAAAACGGAGCAGCGCATGGCCCTGCATCAGAAGAAAAATGAAGAAAACGGTATTCCCGAAACCAAGCGGGAACCGACTTCCATCCGCGATTTTTTCGAACACGCGCCGTATGAAAGCGACAGCGATTCCGTCTACGACACGAAAGAAAACAGCGACGAGGAAAAGGACGCGCTGAAGAGCTATTTCCGCGAAATGGGGGAAGTCCAGCAGCTCACGCCCCAGCAGGAACTCCAGATCTGGCAGCAGATCGACGGCAACATCTCCAAGATGCGCTCGCGGCTCTACCGCTTCGCCTATGTCTATGAAGAACACATCAAACTGCTGAACGATCCCGACATTGAGGACATCGCAGACATTTTTCCGTGCGCGGCGGAAGGCAAGGACGATATCGACGTGAATCTCGGCAAGCGCCGCGAATGGAGCAATGAGATCGCGGCGGTCTATGGAGAACTGAAGGCGGCGCACGCCGCGGGAAAATCCGCCGCCGAACTGGAAAAAATCCGCGCAAAAGGCACGGAAATCATGTCCCGCCGCCCGGTCCTGCTCGGCACGCTTCTTGAATGGCATGACGTCTCCCGGCACTATCTCCAGATGTATCAGTCCGGACGCCTCAGCGAAAAGGAGCTCTCCGGACGTCTTCTGCTGGGGATTCCCGAATTTCAGAAGTCCGTGGAGGAATCCGAACAGCTCCGCACCGAATTCGAAAAATGGAAGATCCGGATGCTGGAAACCAATCTCCGGCTCGTCATCAATATCGCCAAGCACTATCAGAACAAGGGACTTCCATTCAGCGACCTGATTCAGGAAGGCAACCTGGGACTGATGAAGGCACTCGAAAAATTCGACTACCGGCTCGGGCACCGCTTCTGCACCTATGCCTCGTGGTGGATCCGCCAGGGAGTCTCCCGCGCCCTTTCCGCCCAGTCGCGCGTGATCCGTCTGCCGATCCACATGCTCGCCACGATCCGCAAGATGCGGATCGCGGAAAAGAACTTCATTCAGGCGCACGGCCGCGAACCGGACGATTCCGAGATCGCGCAGCTGCTGGAAATGCCGCCGGAACGCGTGCGCGCGATCCGCAAGATGTCCGTCCAGTGCCTTTCGCTGCAGGCCCCGCGCGGCGGCGACGATGACGACGATTCCGCCACGATCGAGACCTTCCTCAGCGACAAGGAATCGGACGATCCCATGAAGACCTTCGCCCGCAAGATCATGCGCCAGCGCCTCGACGACGCCCTGAAACAGCTGACCGAACGCGAGCGTCAGGTGATCTCCATGCGCTACGGTCTGGACGGCGGTCCCTGTCAGACTCTCACGGAGGTCAGCCAGGCCTTCAACGTGACCCGCGAACGCATCCGCCAGATCGAACTCAAAACCATCGAGAAGCTCCGCAAGCATTCCAACAGCGGAAAATATCTCGACGACTTTTTCCTCTGATCCGCCGATGAACTCTCCAGACTGGAAGGAAATCATCTGCCGGGGCGCGGAATCGGACGAACTGGACTACAAGGCTGCCCAGAACTGGCACACGCTCTCCCGTGCCGGAAAGGCCAAATTCGTGCGTCACTGTCTGGCCATGGCCAACACCAAGGGCGGATATGTGGTCGTGGGGGTCGGCGAAGATTCCGCCGGACGCCCCGTCGACCGAACCGGCCTCACAGAGGAACAGAGCGCGTCCTTCGATCCCACGGCGGTCGGCAACTTTGTGAACGCCTTCGCCGACCCGGCGATTGATTTTACCATCGAGCGCCCCATCGTCGACGGACGGCGCTACGCCGTATTTGCGATCCGCCGCTTCTCCGCCCTGCCCCACGTCTGCGCAAATTCCTGCGAAGGCGAACTCCAGACGGGGGTGATCTACATCCGCACTCACGACGCCTCCAGCCGTCCGGCCTACCGCTCCAGCGAGCTTCACGCTGTGATCCAGCGCGCGCTCCGCAACCAGCGGGAACTCCTGGGACGCATGATCCGCGGCGTGCTTTACGAGGAACACGCCCAGCCGGCAGGACGTTCCGCGGACAATCATTCAGAGGAAGAGCTTCTGCATTCGCGCAATTTCTTCCGGAAGCATCTCCCGAAGACTCTGAACGGCGCGCCTACGCTCGAATTTTCGGCTGTTCCGGCCAGATACCGGGAAGACCGCTATCCGTTTGCGGCGCTCAAATCGGCCGTCGCCGAATCGTTCGTGCTCTACCCGAAACTCATGTTTTACACGCCGTCCGACGTCGGCGACGCCTATTTCACCAACGTTTCCCTGCGGCACATGAATGCGGAGCAGACGCGACTGTTCCAGCTCTACCGGTCCGGCGTGCTCCACCTGATGATGCTTTCGCCTCTGGCGGGCGCGGATTCGCTGGATTTCGACAAGCTGATTCTGTTCACGGCTCAGGCGTTCGGATTCATCGGCCGGCTCTACGCAGTCCTGGGGGAAAACGAGGATCTGTTCCGGATCACGCTGGACCTGACCGGGACGGAGAACCTGCGGCTCACGGGGAACGGCGAAGGGTTTGTCTGCCGGATTCCGGAAATCAGCGTGAAGCTGGAGCGGAGCGCCTCCGACCTGGCGAGCGGGACGGCGGCGCATGCGGCCCGGTTTGCCGTCTCCGTCTGCGAGCGTTTCAACTGCACGGGACTCCGCGAACCGGAGCTCGAAGACCGGATCCAGAAACTTCTGCGCTGATTCAGCGGACGATGTATTTTCCGTGGAACTTGTCGGCGATCTCCCGCATCAGCGGGTAAGCCTCCGGTCTGGAGGATTTTTCTGTCACATTCGAAGAAATCATTTGAGGATGGGGAACCAGTAAAATGCCCTGTGTCTCTTGTTTGTGACAAAGCGAAATTTTCTTTTTTTGAAACTTTTCTCTTGACATTTTCTGAATTTCATGATATAATATATATCGAAAGAAAAATGATATATATCAAAAAAAGGAAACAAATGAAACATCCCCTGAAATATCAGACGATCCGGAATGATCTGCGCGGAAAGATTCTGGATGGAAGCTTTACCGGGGGAAAACTTCCGCCGGTTTCCAAACTGACGCGGGAATACGGCGCCAGCCAGCTTACGGTGAACAGGGCCGTAAAATCGCTGGAAGCAGAAGGACTTGTGAACTGCGCCACGGGCCGCGGGGGGACATCGCTCAACCGAAACGCCCTGCGCCAGATGGAATTTGAACAATCCGACAGCCTGTCGTTTCCGGATGAAATCAAAAGCAGGCGGCGGACCTCCGAACTCCGGATTCTTGAGACCCCCGGAGCCGCTCTTCCGGAACGTCTGGGGAAAATTCTTGTTCAGGAATTCAGGGAACTCTATCCGTGGATTGAACCGTGCTTCCGCGGAACGCCGGAACTGGATGCCGAGGCGCTCTCGGAATGCGATACGGCAATCTGCACTCACGCGGAAACGATCGGACTCAAGGGAGAAATGCTGGACCTATCGCCATACCTCAGAGTCTTTCCGGATCCTGCTGTGTTTCCTGCCGATGAACGTTTTTCCCGCATCATCACATGGAATACCCCTCTCATTTTTACGGAAAAAGGTCTTCCTCCTCCGCACACATGGGATGACTTTGTGAAAACGGGACTGGAGCTCCATGCCGCAAACCGCGACTGTGTAATCCTTGCCGGACCGACTACGATCCTGCACTATTTCAACGGCAGTCTGAAAAAGAATCTCTCGCGGGAAGAAATCGGAAAAGCCCTTGCAATCCTCAAGCGCCTGGACTTCATGCACAGCATTTGGAATAACAGCAGCATTCCGCTGCTGCGCCGGAAAGTTCTCGCCGGCGAAGCAGCCATGGTATTTTCCTATCTGAACGTGTTCCTGGAACGCGAACCGCATGCTGCGGAGTGTGTCTGCACACTCCCGCCTACGGCTTCGGGAAGTTATCTCGCGGCATCCGTCCGCGCATTTATCAGCAGGCGGACGCGCTCGGCCAAGAATGCATGGCTGTGGATTGATTTTCTGCGTTCGGATTCCGTTCAGGAGCGGATTGCAAAAGAAGGCTGCGGCGCACCGGCATCGCGATCGGTATTCAACGGCCGGTTTGCTGCCGATTTTCCTGCCCTTCGGCGGTGCCTTGAACCTGCGCTGGAGCACATGGAGGAAACCAGCATTTCATCGGAAACGCGCAGCTGGCTGTATGCAAAAATTCTGCCGATGTTTGCCGATTACTTCAAAGGCGCAATTCCGCTGGAAAAAGCGATCGAAGGCTTTATGTTCTGGACAGACAAACTGTTAAAACTGGAGGAGATTGAATGAACCGCTGTGTCCGACCCCACGAAATTGATCTGAAGAAAATGCCGGTCGTCGTCTTCGAAAGCGACGACTGGGGGGCATGCGAATACGTCCCGTCGCCGGAAGCCGTGCCGCGCTACCGCGCCATTCTCAGTCCATACGGAATATCGGATGGTTCCGAAACGGGGACTTTGGAATCCGGATTCGAACTGAACGAATTGTTTCATGTACTCATGAATCATCGGGGCGGTGACGGAAAGCCGCCGGTCTTCACGGCCTACACGTGCATGGGAAATCCAGATTATGCGGCAATCAGGGAAAACGGTTTTGCAGCATACGCGGACATTCCTCTCGGAGAAGGCTTTCCGGAAGGATGGGAGCGGCCCGGGCTTCTGGAAAAATATCAGGAAGGGATTGAACTCGGCGTCTGGCATCCGGAATATCATGCGCTGCTCCATCATACAAATCCGGAGGCATGGATTTCACTGCTGCGGAAGGGGGACAGTCTGGCCCGCGCTCTCTTCGACCTCGGCTGCTATTACCAGTTCCGCCACATTCCGGAGTACGAGGGATACAGCGTGCGCGGACAGCACGCGATGATCTCGGAAGGCTTCCGGCGCTTTGAGAAGCTGTTCGGCCGCGCCCCCTCCTGCGCCGTCACAAGCGATGCATATCCGGAAACGGAACTTCTGTGGGCCGTGCTCGGCATTTCGACCGTTGCCCTGAAGAACTGCCGCATCAATTCCGGAGAGGTGGTCGTGTATCCAACCAAACCGTGGAACAATCAGGACGTCTACGCGAGAATCGGCGACTGCGATCCTATGCTGGACGTCTGTTTCCTGACCCGGAATGTTTTCATGGAAAGCGGCGTAACGGCACAGACAGCGGAAAAGACCATCGAAAAGGTCTGGGCAATGAACGAACCTGCGGTCATTTCCACCCACAGGGGAAATTACAGTTCGCTGCATCCCGGTGCACGGGAACATGCGCTGAAACGGCTCGACGATGTCCTGACATGGTGCGATGCCCGGGGAGCCGTCTATATGGATTCGGCCTCCCTCGGCAATCTTTACCGCAAGGGGCAGCGATGAAGACTCTCGACGAACATCTGAAAACAGCCACAGAACTGTATTCGTTCACGATTGAGTTCACGGTTGCGCGAAAGCGTTTTTGTCCGGCGAAGAGTTACGGGGTCATCCTGGACCGGGAATCGCCGCTCCGTTATGTTCTCAGGACGGGACACTACGAGCTGGAGGGGATACCGGAACCGATGTGCGGGATTCTCTCCGCGGCGGAGATGTGTCCGGGCGATGCGGAGTTCCGGAAAAAGATGGAGTCGCTCCGAAGCGGTGTGCTTGCGTTTGCGCGGGAACATTATGAAACCGTCTGCAGACCGGATCCGCTGTACGGTCCCGGAGAGTCGTTCCGGTATGCATCGGGGAAGGATTCGGCCGAGGTGCCGCCGGGCTGCTGCATTCTTCACATGACGAACGGCTTGAGTCCGAAGTCTTTTCTGAACGATCCTGACTATGTGGTTTGTTCGCTGCTCAGGCTGCTGGACAGAGCGGAACGCGGGTCGGGATATTCGGGAGTATATACGTTCAGCTGGCTGAATTCGAATCCGCGGTTCCTTGCGTTTTTTCCAAAGGAGTGGCGCGAGAATCTCGGGACGCCGAATCTGGAAATTTATGCGAATCTGGGATTTCTGGGACAGTCTCTGGACGGACTCGGTGAATTGAACCGCCGGAATGCGGATGAGTTTCTGAAAACGGGGAAACTTCCATATCCGCCGAGGGCGTCGCACTGTTCCGCTGAAGCCCTGAAGAAGCATCTTGAAAATTATAATAAGGGATGAATATCATGAAAAATCAGGGAAAGCATGCTGCGATCTTGACTTTGTGCGGAATTCTTTCAGCGGCAAATGCGCTGGAAAATCCTGAAATATCGCTTCCTCTGATGCCGAAAGCGCCGCAGATTGACGGGAAAATCAATGCGGATGAATGGAAATATGCTGCCTGCATGAGCGGATCCTGTTGGAACACTTCCGGAACCATGGGAAAACTTTATCCTGCAGAGATGAATTTCTGGGTCGGCGCGGACCGGGAAAAACTTTACATTGCAGTTCGCCGGGCTGTTGGTCCGGAGGGGCTTCTCAGCCGCGTCATGCCGGATCCCGAGGGGAATCCGGACACACACCGGGACGATTCCATTGAAACAGTCATCATCCCCGATTTGAATGCGAAAGAACATTGGATCATTCACAGCAATATCAATAACCGCGGCGCCATCTACAAAATGAAAAAAAGCCATTCGAAGATGAGTCCTTTTCAGGGGAAATGGGAAACGAAGGGGAGCGTTTCCGGCGGACTCTGGGACTTTGAGTCGGCAATCTCATGGAAAGAACTCGGGCTCATGCAGGTTCCCCGGGCCACAGGTGTAAGAATCTGCTGCAACTGGCAGCGCGTCAACGGATTCGTTCAGACCGCATGGGAACCGGTCAAAACCGAATTTTTCGGATCGAATGCTGTTCCTGTAATCCACTGGCATAAAGATGCGCCCGTGGTTCAAGTCGGGGAAATCCGGAATTACGACGGAATCCGCGCCGCAGACGGAAACATGACAGTGTTCAATCCGTCCGGCAGAGAAATTCCGATCCGGATTCGATATCATTTTTTCCCCGCAAACTCGCATGATTTCCGAATGGACCGGACCTGCGTTGTGTCCGGGGGAGAAACGAAAAAAATAACACTGCCGGGAGGTCCGCTGAATTGGAACGAAACCGCCGCATGGTCACTTTCCATCACCTCCCCCGATGGAAAAGATAAATATTACACGCGAGAAGTCATCATGGCGCCGGGGGAATCAAAGAACGTGTTTCGCACCGGTCGAGGGGATGAATCCAGAATTGCATTTCACTTTGCCCATTATCCCAGTTATCGGAAAATGCTGTTTCAGGCCAATCTTGGAACGTTGACAAAACCGGGAAGCGCAGGTCCTCTGAAAGCTGTGCTGCGGCACGGAAATTCTGTGATTGCGGAAATTCCCTTCGGCAAGCCCTCAGAAACAGGAGAATGTCTTGTGGAATATGGCACGCCCGATCTTGAGGCCATGATTCCATCCGGGAAAGATTTTACAGGATTCCAAGTGGATTTCTTTGCAGGCGGGAAGAAAATTTCGACTCAGGAATTTGAATATCATAAATTCCCATGGAAGGGAAATCTGCTCGGAAAATCGGACACTGTCGTCCCTCCGTTCACGGGAGTTTCAGAAAAGGACGGGACCGTTTCCGTTCTTCTGAGGGATTATACGCTCAATTCCATCGGACTTCCCGCACAGATCACAGCAAAAGGCGAAAACATTCTGGACGACGGCGGTTTTTCACTCTGCGCGAAGTCGGGGAGCACAATCTTTCCGGCGCAGGGAGTGCTGAAGATCAAATCACGCGGAAAAACTTTTCTGGAGACAGAATCGGACTGGACAGCCGGTCCGCTGACCGGAAAAGCGGAAGGGCATTGGGACCAGGACGGCATGCTGAAGTTCACATTGACTCTGAATCCCGGCGATGCGGACGCATTGAGCCTGAAGATTCCGCTGATGGATGCGAAAACGCCGCTGATGCACACATGCGGAGACGGCGCCAGGATTAATTATGCCGGGACTGTTCCGGAAGGAATGGGAAAAATATGGGATTCCACGAAAATCGTGCGCATCGCAGTCCGGGATTTTGTTCCGTACCTCTGGCTGGGTTCCGATGAAATAGGACTCGCCGTTTTCGGAGACAATGACAAAGGCTGGATCCGGACAAAAGGAATTCCTGAATTTGAACTGTTCAGAGAAAACGGGAAACTCTTCCTCCGGCTCAATCTCATTTCCCGGAAGACCGTGCTCCGTGAAAAGCGGAAGATTGTCCTCGGATTCATGGCGACTCCGGTAAAACCGATGCCAGCCGACTTCCGACGCTGGAATGCCTGGGCACATTTTTCCGGAGGCGTCAATGCAGGAATGATGAAAGCGGGATATTTCACATACTCGGTCAATTTTCTTGGAAACGGCCTGTATTTCGGCACATACGACGGCTGTGCCGATATCTACCCATGCAGACAGGACATTGAAATTCTCCGCAAGATGGCGGAAGCCAGGAAGACAAAAATCCGTCCAACAGAATTTCTGCTGGACTGGCTGAAAAAAAATACGCCCGATGATAAAGAACGGGCGATCAGAAAGGCGCATCTCCTGAACGGATTCGTCCGGGCCATGGGCGCCGGGCAGGAAAATCTTTTCTATTTCAACGCACGCGGCTGCCGGTTCAAAGGGACACCGGAAGGCCGGCATTACCTCAATGAATGGTACAAGAACGGCGCGGCAGACCGCGAAATCATGGATGCTGTTGCATACGATCTGGATCCGCGTGCAAGCTACCGGGACTATGCGGTATGGTGGTATAAGAAAATACTGGAAACAGGTGCCATGGATCAGATGTACTGGGATGATCTGTTCCTGACGCCGAACACGAATTTAATCGGGACGGACGCCTATCTGAGGGAAGATGGGACGGTTCAGCCTTCCACCGGGATATTCGAACTGCGCGAACTCATCCGACGCTCGGCTGTCATGATGGCCGAAACGGGAAGAACTCCGAAATTCATGCTTCACATGACCAGCACAAATCTCGCCCCTGTGCTATCCTTCGGAGCTCTCAATTTTGACTGGGAGGAAGACCTCGGGACAATTGATTTCCAGGATCGGCATCCCCAGGAATACATCCGCGCCATGTCACATGGAAGACAAACCGGAAACTTCCCGGTGATGCTCGTCGCGACTTCGAAAAAGACAGAAGAACTCTTCACGCGGGAACAATACAGGCATTGGATCCGCACAGCCGCCGGAGTCATGCTTACCCATGAACTGCGCTGGCATAAGGAATATCCTGAATTCTGGAACACGCTGAAACGGCTTTATGATCTGGGATATGCCTCCGATCAGGGCAAGGTGTTCAATTACTGGGAGAAGGACTGCCCGGTCAAGATTGACGGGGGAAGGACATCATCTCTCGCATGGTCGTCCCAAGGGAAAGCCGGCATCATGGTCTGCGACTGGGGAGAGGGCGGAGAGTTCAGAATGACATTCGACAGAAAGCGAATGGGACTTCCGGACACGCCTTCCACTGCCGCCGATGCCGAGTCAGGGAAAAAACTTGTCATTCGGGGGAACGAAGTACATTTCTCCTTAAAAAAGCATGACTTCATCATCATTGAACTCAAAGGACAGGAGGCGCAGCATGAAAGCACATGAGAAAAGCCAGGGAAAAAGGAATCTCCGTTTCACTCTTGTGGAACTTCTCGTCGTCATCACGATCATTGCCATTCTGGCCGGAATGCTCCTTCCCGCCCTCAACTCGGCTCGAGCAAAGGCGCAGAGCATCCAGTGTATCAGCAATCTGAAGCAGACCGGTTTGAATATAATCCAGTATGGGATGGATCACGGAGACGTCATCCTTCCGCCCGTCATTCTGGATTATTACTGGGGACGGCAACTCTATCTGGACGGTTATATCAAGTCACTTGCGGAGAAAACTCTTGTGTGTCCC
>CAZHPP010000107.1:0-9737 GCA_964534535.1 uncultured Victivallales bacterium
AGATTCTGTAAAGTTCGTTCAGGTGTCCGCGAACGGTTTCCGTGAGGACGGGGAAGGCGGAAAGTCCGCAGTTGCCGGAAATTTCGGTCGTGACACCCTGGGAGAGTTTGCCGAAGCATTCGGGAGCGGCAAGGGCGGAAAGATCGGAATGGGCGTGGGAATCGATGAATCCGGGAGCGAGCACGAGTCCGCCGCAGTCGAAGCCCTGCGTTCCGGGGAGCCGCTCGGCGATGCGGAGAATTTTTCCGTTTCTGAATTCAAGGTCGGCTTTGCGGAGGGGCGCGCCGGAGCCGTCGCAAAGCAGGGCGTTCCGGAGGATTCCGGAGTTCATTTTTTGAATTTATCCCTGGCGGCGCCGTATTCTTCGGCGGCCTTCTTCTTTGCGGATTCATAGGCGCCGGAGGCTTCCTTGCGGAGAGTTCCGGCGGCGGTTTTCGCGCGGGCGGCGGCTTCCCGTTTTGCGGCTTCGGTGTCGGCGCGGAGAATCCGGAACGCCACGGAGAAATAGTAGCGGGAATTGTTGAGACAGCGCCGCGAACGGGAGCAGGTCTCGGAGGCGGCATTGTCGAATGCAAGTCCCTTCTCTTTCATGGAAGGCGGCTCCGGCAGTCCGGCGGAAAGCACGGCGGCCGAACAGAGAATCAGCAGGAGCAGAATCTTTTTCGCGGGAGCCGTGAGCCGTTCGAGCTCGGAAAGCAGACGTTCCGCCTCTTCCGCCGAATCGCCGCACATGTCGTCCTGCGGCTGGATGGAGGAGCATACGGCGGGACGCTCCGGCAGTCCGAAGAGACGGCAGTTCCGCTCGGAATCCAGATTGACGCAGGGCGTAAAGGCGGGTTTTCCGTGCGGCATTCCGGGGATCGGCGAAGAAATGGAAGGAACGATGCAGCACATTCCGCAGCGCTTCCGGCAGGATTTCTTCATGGAATCCTTTCCGCCTTTGCGCCGAGGGCGCGGAGCTTTCCCAGAAGGTTCTCATACCCGCGCTCGACGACTTCGACATTGTTGACGACGGAGGTGCCGGAGGCGCACAGCCCCGCGGCGATCATGGCCATTCCGGCGCGGATGTCCGGACTGGACATGACCGTTCCGTGAAGTTTTGTGGGGCCGGAGATCACCACGCGGTGGGGGTCGCAGACGATCGCGTTGGCGCCCATGGCGATCAGGCGGTCGACGAAGTAGATGCGGCTTTCGAACATTTTTTCGAAGAAGAGCACGGAACCCTTCGCCTGGGTGGCGGCGACAATCATGCTGCTCATCAGGTCGCTGGGGAACTGCGGCCAGGGACCGTCGGAAACGGACGGAATCGCGCCGCCGAAGTCGGGGCGGATCTTCATTTTTCCGCCGCGGAAGACGATCCGTCCCGGTTCGAGCCGGAAGGCCAGGCCGAAGCGCTCGAACACGCGCCGCGTCATCCAGTAATGGCGCGGGAAGATGTTTCCGAGAATTTCAATTTTCCCGCCTGTGGCGGCGGCCAGGGCAAGGAAGCTCGCGGCTTCGATGTGGTCGCCTTCGAGCGTATATTCGGCGCCGTGGAGCTTTTTCGCCCCGGCGATGGAAAGCGTATTGGTGCCGGCGCCGGAAATCTTCGCGCCCATGCGTCCGAGAAGGTCGGCGAGCTGGGAGACGTGCGGTTCTCCGGCAGCGTTGCGGATCGTGGTGACTCCGGCAGCAAGGGCCGCGGAGGTCATGATGTGCTCGGTCGCGGTGACGCTGGCCTCGTCGAGGAACATGTCGGCCGCGCGGACGGATTTCGCCGTCCGGGTGAAGGTGAACGGGATTTCATCGCCGGAGATATGGATTCCGAGTTTGCCGAGGCCGTAGAAATGGGCGTCGAGGCGGCGTCTTCCGATCACGTCGCCGCCGGGCGGCCAGAGCACGGCCTTTCCGGTCCGGGCGGCCAGGGGGCCCGCGAACAGCAGGGAGGTCCGGACCGCAGAACAGAGTTCGTGCGGAAGTTCGGAACGGCAAAGCGAATCGGCGCAGAGAATTACGGTATCGCCTTCGCGCTTTACGCGGACTCCGAGGCTTTCGGCAAGCGAGAGCATGGCGCGGACGTCGAGGATGTCGGGAACATTATGGAGCACGACTTCTTCGTCGGTGAGGAGGGCGGCCGCGATCATGGGGAGCGCGGCGTTCTTGTTGCCCGCGACTGTGACGGAGCCTTCGCACCGGACCGGACCGGAAATGGAAATTGCGCTCATGGTGGAATCAGTCCTCCACCCGCATATCTACATAGAAGGACATGGCTTCGCCGCGAGGCGGGGCGGGAAGCTGTCGGAGATTCCGGAGCGTCGCTTCCACAGAAACATCCATGACGGGGATTCCGCATTTGTGGATGTTCATGGAGAGAATGCGTCCGGAACCGTCGACGGAGAAGTTCACGCGGACGGACGGGGTGGCGCCGCCGAGTGCGTTGGTGCTGGGGCGGTTGATCCAGCGGGAAAGCAGGAACGATCTCACGCGGGCATAGAAGTCGTTGACACCGGGGGAATATTCGCCGAGGGGGCCGCCGGCGCCGCCGGCGATGCCCTTTCCGCCGATGGTTCCGCCGGGGGCTCCGCCGCCGGTTCCGGCACCGGAGCCGTTCCGGAGTTCATTGGCGAGGTCGTTCAGGGACTTTGCCGCGGTATTGGAGCTGCTGTTCGAGGATTTGCGGCGCGGAGAAGTCTTTCCGTTCGGTTTGACATGGGTGAGCTTGATCTTGGAAGGATCGATTGGAGTCCATTTTTTTGTGGCAGGGGCCGGCTTTTTCGGCGTGGTCCTGGGAACCTGGATGACGGGCTGGTCCGGCTTCGGAGGAGTCGGCGTGACCTGCGGTGTTTCGGGCTGGGGCTCGGGCTGGGGCTGAGGTTCGGGCGGAGTCGGCGTGGGCGTGGGCTCCGGCGCCTGCGGAAGGTTCGGAACGTCGTCGAGCTTGCCCGGCGGCGGAGGCACCTCGTCCGGCGGATTCGGATTCTTTCCGGGGTATTTCGAGGGAATGATGTTGTCGTTCGGTTCGCTGTCGACAAGCACGACCTTGCTGACGAGCACCTTCTGGGGGCCGAGCCACGAGGAAAGGAGCATCGCAAGATACGGGATCACGACCAGGCACACGTGCGCGGAGACCACAAACCAGATGATGAAGGTCCGCAGGCGCTTCGAAATGTAATCCTTCTGGACATCCTGAATGTCGGAGAAGACGTTCATACCGTTACTTGTCCTCCGCGGCGGTCACGAGGGAGATTTCGGAAAAGCCGGCGCTGCGGACGTTCCGGAGGACGGCGATGACCTGGCCGTACTTGAGGTCGGCGTCGGCCCGCAGGAAGAAATGGTATTTCTTGCTGGAGGAGCGCAGTTCCCTCAGGCGGGAGGCGAGGGTCGTGGTGGTGTAGTTGACCCGGTCCATGACGATCGTGCCGTCTTTTCGGACGTTGATGGTCTTGGAATAGTCGTCGGCCTTGATGGTTTCGGCGGTGTAGACGGGCGGGTTCACGTCCATCTTGTATTCGAGAATGGGGGCGGTGAGCATGAAGATGATCAGCAGGAAGAAGAGGGTGTCGATCAGGTTCGTGACGTTGATCTGGTCGAACGGCGGGTTCGAGAAACGATGTCTTGCCATGGGTGGACTCCTTCCGTCATTCCGCGGAGCCGCTGTTCTGCGTGGTGGAAATCTGTTCCAGCTTGAACTTTGCGATCGTCTCCTCGACGAAGTTGTCCATGTAGACCGTGATCTGGCGGATGTAGAAGGTGATCATGTTGTAGCCGACCAGGGAGGGAATGGCCACCACGAGTCCGAGCACGGTGGTGAGCAGGGCTCCGGAAATGCCGGGGGCGAGCGTGGAGACGTCCGGCCGGCCCTGGATGGCCATTTCGGTGAAGGCGAGCATGATGCCCCAGACGGTTCCGAAGAGTCCGAGGAAGGGGCTGATGCTGACGGCGGTCATCAGGAAGACGAGCTTGTCCTCCAGGAACTGAATCTGTTCGGCGACGGCCTCTTCCATGGAGGAGCGGACCACGGCGATCTCGGCGTCGGTCATGGGGCGGCGGTTCCGGAGCTGGAGCTGTTCGGGGGTGCCGTAGATGACGGTCATGGAGCGGCAGGCGGCGGCGAAAATCCGCGCGGAGGGGGAATCCGACTGCTTTGCGAGCTGAAGGAGCATCATGGGGTTGCGGCGGCTGCGGAGCTCCTGGATGAACTGGCGGCAGTCGCGGTAGGCCTGCGAAAGGCTGATCCCCTTGATCAGCATGAAGCACCATGTGATGACGGAAAAGACCAGCAGCAGAAGCACGATTCCCTGGCCCATCGGGTCCGAATGGGAAAATGCGTAATAGACTCCGGACGTCTCCGCAAGGGGTGCATTCTGCGAAAGAAAAGCTGCGAAATTCATGTTCAAACTCCAAAAAAAGTTGATTTTTTTCGACTTTCATTTAAAATTACTTTGCCAAGTCGACATTTTCAATGTATATTTCAAAATATTTTTCAGGAGCAAGGCGCTGATGAAACAGAAAATTCAATATTCGTGCAAACGCAGGAAAGACGTCGTGACGTTTCTGGCCGTGGCAATGTTTTCGGTGATCGTTGCATTTGAACTCTACCTGATCATCGTCCTCCCGGTCCAGCTGGCGCGGAAGAACTCAATGCTGCGGTATGTGGAAAAGCAGCGGATGCTCCTGCACGCGGACGCGCTCCGCGAACAGGTCTACCGCTCCATGTGCATGGGGCAGGGGCCCGGCGGCGAAATCATGCTCGTGATGGGGTCGCTGGATGTGATGGCGATCTACGTCCGGAACAATCAGGAAAGCCTGAATCCGGAGCAGGTCTATGAACTCAGAACGATGCTGAACCGGTTCCAGATCGTGGCCGACTCGTGGCGCCGCGGTCAGTTCCGGATCCATGAAAATCTGATCGACCGGAAGCCTCTCTCGGAAGCGCTCCGGAAAAAACTCGGAGAATGATGACATTTATGACTCTCACCGTGGAACGTGCAAAACAGATCCTTGAATGCGGATCCCGGCTCAGGACCGCAGTCGTCGGCGACCTTATGATCGACGTCTATCTCCGCGGAAGCGCAACCCGCCTCTCCCAGGAGGCCCCCGTGCCCGTGCTCCGCGTCCGCGACCGCACGAAACGCCTTGGCGGCGCCGCAAACGTCATGCGGAACCTTACCGCCTTCGGTTCCAGCGCGATCGCATTCGGCGTCGTCGGGAACGACCCCGAGGGCCGCGAAATCTCCGCCATGCTCGACGAGGGGAAGATCGACCGCTCCGGCATAGTCGTGGATCCCGCCCGCCGCACCACGGAAAAGCTCCGCGTGCTCGCAGGAACCCAGCAGCTCGTCCGGATCGACTTCGAGGACGTCGCGGACGTTTCCGCCGAAATCACGGAGCAGGTCTGCGGAAAGCTTGCGGAAATCATCCGCGCGCACAAGGTCGACGCCGTCATCTTCGAGGACTACGCCAAGGGAATGCTTTCCAAGGAACTTGTCCAGAAGGTTGCCGACCTCGCCCGCAAAAACGGGATCTACACCTCGCTGGATCCCCACCCCGGACACCCGATGGAAGTGAAGGGTCTTTCCCTGATGACGCCCAACCGTTCGGAGGCGTTCGGGCTTGCCGGAGTCTACTGCCATCCGGCCGTTTCCCCCGTTGAAAAGGATTCCCATCTCCAGGACGTTGCGAAGCGGCTTCTGAAAAGCTGGAAGACCGAATCCCTGCTGATCACGCTCGGCGCGCAGGGCATGGCGCTCTTCAAGGAGGGCGACCCCGTGCTCGCAATCCCCACCCACGCGCGGGAAGTTTTCGATGTTTCCGGCGCGGGCGACACCGTGATTGCGGCCTACACGCTCTGCAAGGCCGCGGGCGCAAGCGACCTCGAAGCGGCGACCCTCTCCAACCATGCGGCTGGAATCGTCGTGGGGAAGCTCGGCACCGCCACGGCTTCTCCGGAGGAACTCTTCGAAAGCATCGCGGCGGACTGCGTCAAATGAAATCCACGCGCGCGGAAAAGATTTATTCTGCCCTGCTGGCCGCCCACGGCCCGCAGAAATGCTTCCTTGAACACGACAGCCCGTTCCAGCTGCTGGTCGCCACGATCCTTTCGGCCCAGTGCACGGACCGCATGGTCAATTCGATCCTTCCGGCCCTGTTCAGAAAATATCCGGACCCGGAGGCGTTCGCGTCGGCGAAGATTCCCGAGCTCGAAAAGATCATTCATCCCTGCGGATTCTATCATGCCAAGGCGGCGCACATCGTGGCCGCGTGCCGGGGAATCGTGGAACGCTTCGGCGGAAAGGTGCCCTCCGCCATGGAGGAGCTGACCAGTCTTCCCGGAGTCGGACGCAAGACCGCGAACGTGGTGCTCGGGGACGCCTTCGGCGTGCCGGGGCTTCCGGTCGACACGCACGTCGGGCGGCTTTCGATCCGCATGGGGCTTTCCGATTCGGAGGACCCCGCCGAGACCGAAAAGAAGCTCTGCGCCGCTCTGGCCCCGGAACACTGGGCGGAATTTTCCCACCTGATGATCATTCACGGACGGACCGTGTGTCCGGCACGGAAGCCGGACTGCGCCCGGTGCACGCTCGGAACGCTCTGCCGCAGAACCGGAGTGAAGTGAATCCCATGTCGTTCAAGCAGAAGTTCCGCCAGATCAAGAAGTTTCCGGACTGGGTGTTCGCGCCCCTCGCATGGTTTCTCTTCCTGGTGAAGTTCCTCATGCGGACCTCGGTGCGCGACCCGGAAAACCAGCTGAAGACGCGGCGTCCGCCCGCCGTCACGGTCACTTGGCACAACCGTCTGCTCTTTTTCCCGCTGATGTTCCCGAAGCGTCTGCGGAAGCTCACGGTCGCCGTGATCAGCGCCTCGCGGGACGGCCAGTATGTGGTCGATCTTGTCAAGCAGATGGGGGTCGGCAGCCTTCGCGGCTCCAGCTGCAAAAAAGGAGTCAACGCGCTTCACGGCGCCTTTGCCGCAATCCGGGAAAACAAGTTCGTCGCCTTTACGCCGGACGGCCCGCGCGGCCCCTGCTGCCACATGAGCCTGGGCCCGGTCTTCCTTTCCAGCCAGACGGGGGTGCCCGTCATTCCGATCGCCATCAACTATTCCTCATACTGGCAGCTCCGCAGCTGGGACGGCTTCCGCATTCCGAAACCGTGGGCGAAGGTTGAACTCGTGGTCGGGTCCCCGGTCGTTGTCCCGGCGGGGCTCGGTCCCGAAGGTCTGGAGGAGTGGCGGCTCAAGCTCGAAAAAGCGCTGAATGACATTTCGGAGGTCAAACCATGAAACTTGCCGTAATCTGCACCGGAGACGAACTGCTGAAGGGCTCGATCCAGAATTCGAACCTGGCGTTCCTCGGATCCGTCCTGCTCGAAAACGGGATCGTTCCCGAACTTTCTCTGGAAGTGAAGGACACTCCTTCCGACATCGGATTCGCGCTTTCGGCCGCGTTTTCCCGGGCGGACACCGTCATCATGACGGGCGGGCTCGGCCCCACGGCCGACGACGTCACCAAGGAGTCCGCCGCCGCGTTCTTCGGGCGCACGCTCGCGGAGGACGGCCCCGCCGCGGCCGCGCTCCAGCGGGCCTGGAACTCCCTGAAGCGCGGGGACATTCCCTCGCGCTTCCTGAATCAGGCCATGGTCCCCGAAGGCTCCGAAACCATTCCGAACCGGTTCGGCACCGCGCCGGGAGTCAGGATTTCCGACGAGAAGCACGGAACTCTCTACATGCTTCCCGGGCCGCCCGCCGAAATGGAGCCCATGTTCGCGAAACAGGTGCTCCCCGAACTGCTCGAGAAACTCGACCGGCGGGTCCATTCGTGCCTGCTGTATGTTGCGGGCGTTCCGGAATCGCTGGTGGAGGAGCGGATGCTCCCGGTGATCGGGCCCGGCGTGAACGTGGCGTACTGCGCTTCGCCCGGGCTGGTCAAACTCTTTCTTTCCGGAACCGATCCCGAACTCGTCGGAGCGAAGGTGGCGCGCGCAAAGGAAATTTTCCGGGATGAACTGCTTTCGCCCGGCGTGGCGCACCCGGCCGGAGAGGCGGTGCGCCTGCTCCGCAGGCGCGGATTTACGCTCGCAACGGCGGAATCGTGCACCGGCGGCTGGATCGCAAAGGAGATCACCGCAGTCCCCGGCGCGAGCGATGTCTTCAAGGGCGGAGTCGTCTCCTATGCGAACGAACTCAAACATGAGTTTCTGGGAGTTTCGGAAGAGACTCTCTCGTCCTGCGGCGCCGTCAGCGCCGAATGCTGCACCGAAATGCTGAACGGAATCTGCGGACGCGCAAAGACCGAATGCGGAATCGCCGTGACCGGAATCGCCGGACCGGGCGGCGGAACGATCGAGAAGCCGGTCGGGCTCGTCTTCATCGGCGCAAAGGCGGGCGACAAGTTTGAAATCACGGAAAACCATTTCCGCGGCGGACGCGACCAGGTCCGCGCCCATTCGGTGGCGCGCGGACTCAATCTCCTGAACCGGCTCCTCAAGCAGCAGTGAGTCCATGGATTATTACGACGACCTCCAGTTCGTCAACTACGGCAATGCCGAAAAGTCCCAGATCCGCGCCGCAAAGCGGGTCTTTGAAGGCTATTACGGCATCCAGTACAATTACTGGGGGGACGCGGAATGCCGGGTGGGCCGGCATCCGTTCGAGCGCGTGAGCGGGCCCCATGTGTTCATCTCCTATCCCGGAGTGGAATTCTGCTACGGCGCCCAGGCCGACCGTGCCCGGAGCCAGATGCATGTGTGCTTCCGCGGCGGACGGGTGGAACGCTGGATCGCCGGCGGGCTTCTGGTGCTTCGGGAAACAAAACTTTATACGCGCATCAGCGACCCCACCTCCTTCACGAGCACCATGGTCATGCTCTTTTCCCACCTGCGGATGCCCGGCGAGGTGGCGCATGCCCATGCCGTCCTGCTCGTGGAGAAGCTTCTGCTCATGCTCCGCACCCAGCCTGAAATCCCCGAATCCGGATCCAGCATGTACGGCGAAGCGTTCCAGAATCTCTGCATGAAGATTTCCGCCGCGCCCGGACAGGACTGGGACTTTGAGCAGGAATCCGCCAGGCTTGCGCTTTCGCATGTGCATTTCCGGCGTCTGTTCAGCCGGTTTGCCGGAATGCCGCCGGGACAATTCCTGCTGGAATGCCGTCTCCGCCGGGCGGAAAAGCTGCTGACCTCCGGCACGCTCCGGATCAACGAAGTGGCCAGAGAGTGCGGGTTTTCGGACGAATTCCATTTTTCGCGCATCTTCCGCAAATACCGGACTCTTTCCCCCTCTGCATTCCGCTCCCGCTACGGCATGTGACATTCCGCATCTCCGGTTGACACCGCGTTCCGCCGTCAACAAGGAGATCGATTCATGAAAACCGTAGTCTACTGCAGCACCGTGACGGGCGAAGTCTTCGATTCCGAAGGAACTCTCCGCACGGAAAACAATCCGTTCACCGCCGCGTTCGGTGAAAAACACCGTTTTGAGTGGCATCTGGTCACGGGGACCCCGCAGGGAACCGCGCCTTCGTCCTGGCCCGCCGACCGGACCTGGGAAACAGTCCCTTCCATCGCCTCGCTCGCGGTCGACGACAATTACCGCGGGCTGTTCCGCGGAACGCTCGCTTCCGCGGTCACGGGGACCGTTTCCGCCATCGAGGTCGCCACCGGCGCGGACGAATCCGGGGTTGCGCCCTCCGGCACGCTCCGGCTTCATGCCGCGGATTCCGCCGTCACCGAGGTCGCCTATTCCGCCAGGACTGTTTCCGG
>CAZHPP010000108.1:0-9709 GCA_964534535.1 uncultured Victivallales bacterium
ATCGCCACGGCGCTTCTGGTCGAACTGGATGAATCCTGGCTTGCCGAAGACAAGGGGTATCTCGCCGGTCAATGACAGTGATTCGGAGAATTTACAGAAAAAACGTTACGTAGCCGTATTTTTCAATTCCGAGCGATTTGATATAGCTAAGAATGCGATTGTTTAAGAGATGGGATTCACCAAGATACATTTCTGCCGCTTCCGGAACGACATACTCGTCCCGACCTGTTTCTTTCCATTGCTCGTGTAGAAATTCTGCAAGTTCATACTCAATGGGGATGTGCACCAATACTTTTGTCTTGCGCGTGATTCGATGGATCTCTTTCCCAAAAAACACAGGGATTCCATCTGAATCCCTGCGGTCGCTTTCAATGTCGTTCCAGCGCAGCGTTGCCACATCGCCGAGGCGTAACCCGGTGCAGATTCCGATAGTGAACATAGCCTTCATCAAAGGCGATGGATTCTTGAACAGCAGTGCCAGTTCTTCATTGGTGAATATTTCACGGTCCACATGTTCGAGTTTGAGAGGATGAATATTGTAAAACGGATTTTCTTCTATCGTATATCCAAGATTGCTTGACAGAAAAGCAAACACCGCTTTGCATGTCGATTGATATCGATTCAGCGTAGTATTGCTCAAATTGCCTCCAAATGAATAGTCTTTGAATGGACGTCGATGCGGAGACCTCTGATTGTCATAACGAATCATGACATCATAGCGACCGTATTTACGGATGTATGCTATATATGCTTCGGCATGTGCTTTTTCCACTTGATCCAGCGTTTTGAGCCCGTATTTTTCTTTAAGGAATGCAGTAAAGTCCTCCCAATAGCGTTTTGAGACTTTCAAAACTTTTGTCGAAGCAAAGCGTGTGTGTGGCTTTTGCAGATGCAGTTCAAATGCATTGTCAAGCGTGATAGTGAGCTGTGCTTTGAGTTTTTTCAGGTTGGCCCGTGTCTCAAGATATTTTTCACGTGTATCAATCTCTTGAAGTTTTCTTTGTCCTGCAAGAAAGTGATCCGCTGCCATACGGGCTTCTCTTTCGATAGTAATCTTTTTACCGGCTGGCGTTTTTAGTGTCAGTGTACATTTTTTCCCGTTTTCATCCCTGTATTGGAGATAAAAAATTTCTTTGATTTTAAAGACATAACCTGAACCTTTTTGTCTGCGTTTGAGTTTTTGATTTTGCATTGCATTGACCTTTCTGCCTGTTCGCGTTTTCCGTCATCATAACAGAATGTGACGGAAAACGCAATGGAGAACAGGTCTGGAAGGTGTAAAGATAACGTTCTCTTTACACCTTGACGGATTTTCATGCTTGAGAAGATGCGGAATTTCGTAAAATAACAATGAATTCCGATGAATAACGATGGATTTTTTACGCTCAAAACATTTTATGGCAAATTATGGCAATCGTGTAACGGGCAGATGCGTAATCTTGTGAAACTGAGTGTAACGTTATTTTTGGTGATTGATGCTCCATATTCCAAGAATGGTTATGCATCGTGAATTGTAAATATCTTATAATAAACAACTTGCATAAGTTTATAACGATACTTTCTACTTTTGTAGGATAGAGATGATGGCGATCACGACCAGGAGCTCGATCAGTGTAAAATAGAACCGCTTCGTTTTTCTCAGGATATTCACTTTTCACCTCCATTTTTGAACGGATGACAATCTCCGTTTCTATTGTGAAATATAATGGCATATCCTCTTGACACAAGAGCAGAACAATGATATTTTATATAAAATCGACCGATAAATATATATAAAATCTTCGGAGGAATCCATGAAAACGCTGGACAGCCTGGACATTTCCATCTACAACGAGAAAAAACTGCCTCTTGTGGATGAAACCATCCATTCCTGGCTGCCATATTCCAACTACATCTTCACGCTCTGGCCCGTCTTCACCGGGGAAAGCCGCTACATCCGCGGCTACTGGGTCAGCCACAGTTCGTTTGAAAAATACGACATTCAGATCGTTCTGGAAGGCTCGCTCCGGATCCGCTGCGGAAACAGGGAATACCTTCTTCAGGCCGGAGACGCCGGATTCATTCCCCACGGCCCCCACCGGCTCGAAACCGGCCCCGACGGATTCTGCCGGAAGCGCTGTCTCGGAATCCAGGGAATCATCTCAAAAATCCTTGTCAGACAGTTCGGCCTGGACAACTTTTTCCTGCTTCACGACTTTCATTCCGCTGAATTCGACCGTCTGTACGACCGGATCCACCGTCTGCTCGGAGAGAGAAATTATTCCACGATTCCGGAACTTTCGCGTCTGGCCTACGATCTGATGATGCTGGTCATTTCCATGCGGAACGCCGCCGAACTGCCGCCGGAACTCATTCTCTGCAAACAGTATATCGAACAGAATCTTTCCAATCCGATCTCCGCAGCCGACCTCTGCCATGCCGCGGGATGCGGGGAAACGACGCTCGTAACCCTCTTCCGCAAACAGTTCGGGGAAAGCCCCGTGGCGCATCTGATCCGGATCCGCATGGAATACGCAGGCCAGCTCCTCGCCGGGAATGCGCTTTCCATCAAGGAGACCGCCAGACTCTGCGGCTACAACAGCCAGCTTTACTTTTCCAACGTGTTCCGGAAGCATTACGGCATGCCCCCCAAGCAGTACCGTTCCGCGGCGGCCGGCAAGCTCGGGCGGGAGGAGCAGCGGAAGACTCATTCTCCGGTGATGTCGTAGGAGATATCCTTGAAGGAGTCCTTTTCGAACTCCTTTCCAAGACCGAGACGCAGGGAGCCCATGGTCTGGCCGCCGAACTCGGTATCCGGCCCGAACGAAACCGGAAGCGGTTCCGAAAATCGGATTGTCACGTTTCCGTTGAAGCGGACCGCGGAGGAAATCCCCGGATCGGCGCTCCAGTCACCGTCGCGCATGAATTCGATCTGAAGATTGGTCTTGTTCCGCAGAAACGGAATCTGGTCGTAGAGCGCCTCTACGCTCACCTTCCGCTTGAAGTCGGCACGCATCCGCACGCGGACTCCGTTGTCGATCATCTGGATGTCGCGCTCGAATTCGACGTCCCGAAGCGGATAAAGTTTTGATTTCAGCACATAGAATCCGTTCCCCGCCCTGGATTCCGCATTCCAGTAGTCAGGGTAGGCGCAGCGGCCGTTCTTCAGGTCGGCCCGCAGAATGTGCGCCGTGTTCCCGTTCCAGTTCTCGCCCAGGAGGAACGATCCGTATTTTTTGAACCACAGAACGGAAATCCCGTGCGTGACGGTCCATTTCGCCGGAATCTTCTTGTTTTCGGGAACGAGCGGACGCAATTTCGCAAAATGCTCGAACGCGTATTTGCCCCAGTCGGCCTTGCTCCAGTTGTTGCGTCCGAGATAGACGAACAGGTAGCAGGAACCGCGCTTTGCGGCGGCGAATTCGCCGTTGAAGTCGCGCACGAAATCCTTTCCGGCAAGCGCCGGGAACGGGGCTGGCGCCGTCGTCTTCAGATGATAAATGTAGCCGTTGAAGAACGGCGAGTCGGCCGAGGTCGGACGCGCATTCTTCCGCGGGGGAAGCGCGACGAGCGTGTCGATGGGCGTAAAATCCTCCGGCGGCGAGGGGAACACGGCGGCCCCCGGGACGGAATCGCGCATGAGCCGGAGTCCCGCCCGGGGCGCGCACTCGGGCCAGGTCTTCATGCTGAGATGGGAAAAGTTTCCGGAACCGTAGACGGTGCCGTCGGGTTCCGGTGCGGCGGTGTGGTTCATGAAGTCGCAGACGATGGAATATCCGCGGAGCGCGTCGGCATTCCCGGTCATGCGGTAGAAGAGCGCCTGATGGCTGAGGCCCACGCTCTGGCTTTCGGAATCGGGGCCGTACGCCTCCTGCTGATAACCCGTTCGCACGAATTTGCTGTTCTCGGGAAGAGCCAGAGACTTGATGAAGTCGAGGGCAAGCCGCCGATACCCCTTCTCCCCGGTTCCGATGTAGATGCACTGGTAGATGATCGGCCAGCGCGCCGAAAGGCTTTCGCGGCTCGAACGGTAAAGCGAGAAGCGGTCGGCGGCGCGGCGGACTCCGGCCGTCCACAGCTCGCCGGCCTGCCGGTCGGAAAGCAGCGGCACGGCGGTCGCGAACGCGAGCGCCCGGTCCAGATGAGTGGCCATGTCGGCCGATCCGGAAACGGAATCGTTCTCGTTGAGCTTGAGCAGCTCGGTGAAGTTGGAAAGCAGGATGCGCTTTTCCAGCACCGGATTCCGGTACCACGGATTGTACGGCTTGCCGAGGCAGAACACGAACGCCTCCAGCGCCGGATTGTTCGTGCCGAGCCCGTTGTCCGGACGCCTGAGCGACTCGTTGAAACAGGTGAGGATTCCTTCGCCGCCGACCAGAAACCGCGAAGGCGGATCGGTCTGCATCTGCGGAAGGAATTTCGCCAGGTCCTGAGGCGGAAGATGAAGGTCCTCCTGCCGCAGAGCCTTCACGCGCTCATAGACTTCCAGCTGGAATTTATGGGCGAACGTCCTGCCGTCGGCCGCCGCTTCCCGGCTCAGGCCGATGTCGCTCACCGTGTCGGAATCAGGACAGAAGATCGGGGAAAATTCCGGAATCCGGAACCAGACTTTCCAGGGCGTCGGATCCATGGTGAGGTTTGCGCTCCAGACTCCGGGCGAAATGGATTTTCCCTGCATTTTCCCTCCGCGGAACGCCGTGCCGCCCGGCGCTTTCAGCACGGGCTTCATGCCGGGAGAATCCACCGTGATCTGGCGGACTTCCGGAGGCACAAGAAAATACACTTCCTTGAACTGTTCGGCAAACGCGGAGCGCATCACGCCGCCCATGAAGCTCACGCCGAACCGCAGGACCGGGTCCGAACGCGGATTCACCTCCACGTTGTTCCCGCTCACGCGGATCTGGTAGACGCCCGGAGCCGCGCTGTATCCGAAATCATAGGTCAGGACTTCCGGGTCCGCATTGACCGGGCGGTAGTCCCACAGCATGAGTTTTTCATCCGCATTGAAAATCCGGGTGACGGCCGCACCGTTCCTGCCGTAAAGCTCCACGGAAAGCTTGAGCGGACCGCCCTTGTGCGCGTAATAGAACGCAAGCGTCCCTCCGCGGAACGGCCCGCGGAACGGCAGAGCCGCTCCGGCAGTCAGCGCCGCGGCGGAAAGAACCGCCAGCAGAATGTTGCGCACCCAGTGCATTGTTTCAGTATCTGGAATCCCTGAAGTAAAATTGTTCCGCGTTCTTTTTCGTTACCGTGTCGCACGGAACCACGACTTTCTTCCCGAACGTCTTCGTTCCGCGCACCCCTTCGATTGCGACCTCGACTCCCTTGTAAATCATGAGCGGAGGATAGGTGACCGTGAGCGGAACCAGCGGATCGCCGGAACGGATCCGCCGGACGATCGACCGGCTGCCGCCTCCGCCGACCATCAGCCGGATATCCTTCCTTCCGGACTCGCCGACGGCTTTCAGGGCGCCGATCAGCACATCGTCGTCGCCCGCCCAGACGGCATCGATCTTCCGGTATTTCTGAAGCCAGTTTTCCATGAGCCGGAGTCCGTTTTCGGTGTTCCAGCCGGCGGTCTGGGATTCAAGGATATGAATCCCGGGATAGTTCTTCATCACGGCGCGGAACGCCTCCACGCGTTCGGTGTTGACCACGCAGGGAATGCCCTCCATCACCAGAATATTGCCCCTGCCGCCGAGGGCTTTCGCCATCGCTTCGGCGCAGGCCTTTCCGAATCCGGGATTGTCGCCCGCAACGGTCACATCCGCAAGATCGCTTTCCAGCGCGCGGTCGACCACCACGAGAAAAATCTTATGCTGTTTCCGAATCCGGGAAAGGAGACTGGAAAGCGCCTTGGGATCGTGCGGAAGCACCACAAGCGCATCGCAGCGCTGGACGATCAGATTTTCGATCCGGTCGTTCTGCTCGGCGGCGTCCCGCGAGATCGAAAGCACGACCGTCACGTTCTGATACTTTGCCTCGAGTTCTTTTTTTGCCTTTTCCGCGGCCCAGACGACTCCGCCCGTCCAGCCGTGGTCGGCCGAAGGAATGGAAACGCCGATCCGCACCGGCTTTGCGCCGGACTCCGGTCCAGCCGCGAACGCAAACACCGCGGCGCAGAACATCAGAACCGCTCCGAAAATATTTTTCATCTGGAAGGCCTCCTTGTCAGTCTGGAAACAATCGAACCGAAATCGCCGCCCTGAATGAGCACGGCGGCAATGATCACAAGTCCTTTCACGGCGCCCTGAAGATTCACGGGGGCGCCCCACATGTCAAGCGCGTTGGAAACGATTCCGAGGATCAGGATCCCGGCCAGCGTGCCGCCCGCGGAAGCCTTTCCGCCCGACATCGACGTGCCGCCGATGATCACGGCGGCGATGGCGTCGAGTTCGTAGGCCGCTCCGGCCCCGGTGGAACTCACGGCGTTCATGCGTCCGCCGAACAGGAAGGCGCTCAGTCCGGCGAACAGCCCCGTCAGCGCGTAGGTTCCGAAGCGGACGAATCCGGTCCGGATCGCCGAATACCGCGCCACGCGTTCGTTCGATCCGGTCGCAAGCACATGGCGGCCGTAGGCGGTATTGCGCAGCAGCACGGCGGAAAGCACCGTCAGGACCAGCAGCACGAGCGCCGGGAGCGGAACGCCGCAGAACACGAATCCGCCGACCTCGCGGTAGCAGTCGTTCCCGGTGGAGACCAGCCCGGCGTCCGCGATCACCAGCGCCAGCGACCGGTAGATCGAAAGCGTGCCGAGCGTGGCGATGAAGGGCGGGATTCTGCCGAGCCACACGAGAAGCCCGTTGACGGCTCCGCCCAGCAGTCCGGTCACGATGGCGGTTCCGAGCGCGGCAAGAGTCGCAAGTCCTTCCATTTCAGGAGGAAACAGATTCATCACATCGATCGCGATCACACCGGAAAGCGCCAGCAGCGATCCGACCGAGAGGTCGATCCCGCCCGCCGCGATCACGAACGTCATGCCGAGCGCCGTGAGTCCGCTGTACGACACCTGCCTCGTGATGTTCAGCAGGTTCTGCGGACTCCGGAAATATTCGTTCGAAAGACAGCATGCCGCCAGCAGCAGCGCCAGGGCCAGATACGGCGGCGCAGCGCTCTTCAGATCGTTTTTCAGCCGCGTGTTCATTGCCGTGAAATCCCCGTTGCAAGAAACATGATCTTCTCCTGAGTTATGTCCGAATCCCGGAGTTCGCCCGCAAGCGTTCCGGAACGCATCACCAGCACGCGCGGACAGATGCCCGCGACCTCGTCCAGGTCGGACGAAATCAGGAGGCACGCCATGCCCGAGCGCGCAAGCGAATCGATGAATTCATAAATGTCCCGGCGGGCGCCCACGTCCACGCCGCGCGTCGGCTCGTCGAAAATGAAAATCCGCGGCGAACAGTCCAGACATTTCGCCAGTGCGGCCTTCTGCTGGTTGCCCCCGCTCAGGAACCGGAGCGGCGCGTCGATCGAAGGCGCGCGGATCGCAAAGCGGGAAACATACTCCTCCGCGGCGCGGTCCTCCCGCTTTCCGGAAACGAAGCCGCCGCGCACATACTTCCGGATCGAGGAAAGCGTGATGTTCCGCACGAGCGGGAAATCCTGCAGGATTCCGGCGCCCTGCCGGTCCTCGGTCAGATAGACGAGCCCCGAATCCACGGCGGCCTTCGGCGAGGAAATCCGCAGGGGCTTCCCGAAAATCTTCACCGTTCCGGAATCCATTTTCCGGAGTCCGAAGAGGGTCTCGGCGAGTTCGGTGCGCCCTGCCCCGGCGAGCCCGGCCATGCCGGTCACGCTGCCCTTCGTCAGCACGAAGGAAACGTCCTTCACCTCGCGGCCGCTGGAAACGTGTTCGACTTCGAGCGCCGGTTCGGAGGAAATGGATGCGGCCTTGGCGGGGAACCATTTGCCGAGCTCGCGTCCCACCATGAGCTTCGCCATTTCCACGGGCAGCAGTTCGGAGGAAGGCTTCGCGGCGACGAGCCGGCCGTCGCGGAGGACGAGCGTTTCGTCGCAGACGGTGAATATTTCCTCCAGACGGTGGGAAATGAAAAGGATCGAGCATCCCCGGCTTTTCAGCTCGCGCATGAGCTTGAAAAGGATTTCCGTTTCGCGGCTGTTGAGCACGGTGGTCGGTTCGTCCATGAAAAGCAGAGGCGAATTTTCCGAAACGGCCTTGGCGATTTCAACCATCTGTTTTTTCGCCACGGAAAGCTCGGAAACGCTGGAGTCGGGGTCGATTTCCGCGTGAAGCGATTCGAGAGCGCGCGCCGATTCGGCACGCATGGCCGCACGGTCGAGGAATCCGAACTTCCGCTTCTCGCGTCCGAGAAAAATGTTTTCCGAAACCGTCAGCGTTCCGATGAGGTTGAACTCCTGCGGAATCACGGATATTTTAGCGTTGGCAACGATTCTGCCGGAGTCCGGACGGAGAATTCCACAGACGCACTTGACGAGAGTGGATTTTCCTGCGCCGTTTTCGCCGACCAGCCCGACGATCGTTCCGCGCCGGATGGAGAGACTGATTCCCTTCAGCACGGGGTGGCCGCCGAAACTTCTGGTGACGTTCTCGAGTTCTAGAAGTGTTTCTGATCCGGACATTTTCCGCTGTTTTTCCCCTGGACAGAAAATATACAGCCGGAACGATATGCTTTCAAGCCTGTCATGAGGGAAAAAGGAGTTTTTCCCGTTTCCGCGGGAAAGGACCGTTTTTTCACCCGCACTTTATTTTCCGCCGACGGCCTTGCGGACGCCCTCGCCAACGAAATTGAAGGAGAGCACGGCAAGGAAGATCGCAAGTCCCGGCCACAGCGTAAGATTCCAGTAGGTGACAGGGTCCGGAAAGGCCTGCCGCATCAGCTCGCCCCAGCTGGACGTGGGATCCTGAACGCCGAATCCCAGAAAGCTCAGCGAACTTTCAGCCAGGATCGCGCCGGCGACCTCGAACGCGAACGTCACGAAGATCGGCCCGGAAACGTTCGGCAGAAGATGCCGGAACAGAAGCGGAACCGTGGGCACGCCCAGCGATTCCGCCGCGGCGATATACGGCATGGCGCGCTGCTTGAGCGTTTCGCCCCGCACCAGACGGCACAGTCCCGTCCAGCCGAACAACCCGATCACCAGAATCACCAGCAGCACCGACTGCCGCGACCCGAAATCCAGCATGATCGACATCAGGATCAGGAGCAGCAGAAATTCGGGAAAGCAGATCACAATTTCCACCGCGCGCATCGTGTAGAGGTCAACCCTTCCGCCCCTGTATCCCGCGAACATGCCGAGGAACGTTCCGATCACCAGGGAAATCGCTGTGGCGGCGAACCCGACCGCGGTCGAGACCCTGGCGCCGTAAATCATGCGGGCAAGGACGTCGCGTCCGGCATGGTCGGCTCCGAGCGGATGCCCGGCCGTCGGGGAGGAGTACGGCACGGCGGAAGTCTCGAACGGGCCGTATGCGACGGGCGCCGTGACGACGGTTCCGCCCGCGGCGCGAATCCGTTCCGTCTCCGCCCGCCAGTCGCTGGAGTTGAGCCTTCTGCCGCTGAAGATCAGGAACGGCAGCAGGGTCAGGAGCGCGATCCCCGTGATGAAATACGCCTTGTGCTTCAGCGGCCGGATCAGGAAAACGGCGGCACAGGCCGGAATGCAGAAGATCAGCCAGTTGAACGTCAGGGCGACGGCAAACTCGGGGCTGTCCGGCGCAAAGAGCGCGGCGAAGGCGGGAAAGGAGACT
>CAZHPP010000109.1:0-9688 GCA_964534535.1 uncultured Victivallales bacterium
CTGTGGCGGACGGTCGGACTCGACGCGGCGCTCCGGGTCCTTGATCTGCGGCGGCGTCTGCTGCACAGGGAAAAACAATGAGAATCGCGCTGTTCGGCGTTTCCTCCGGCACGGCCTGCGGGGTTTCGGATTATGCGCGGCGGCTGGCTGCCGCGCTTTCCATGGCGGGAGCCGAGGTCCAGACCCCGGAATCCTTTTCCGGATTCGATCCGGAATCCGCGGACCTGATTCATATCCAGTATCCCGCGCGCGCCTACCGCAAAAGCCCCGCTCCGCAGATCCTTTCGCTGCGGCATCCGAAGCCGGTCGCCGTCACGCTTCATGAATATTCCCAGGCGCGCTGGATCCGGCGGGTGATGATCCGTGGCTTTTTCCGGGCCGACGCCTTCATCTTCACTTCGGAGGAGGAACGCGCCGCGGCCGGAAAGGACATGCGTCTTCCGGGACGGACTCTCGTGATTCCCATCGGTTCGAACATCCCGCCGGGACCTGCCGTTCCCGTCCGGGATCCGTATTCCGTGCTGTATTTCGGACTGATCCGCCCGGACAAGGGGCTGGAAGAATTCCTTTCCCTGGCGGCGCGCATGAAAGGTTCGGGATTCCGCTTCACCGTGATCGGCGCAGTGCCGTCCGGCGGAACGGAATTCCTGAAGCGGATGCGTTCCGCCGCAGACGAAGCCGTGACATGGGAACTGAATCTGTCTCCGGAACGGGTTTCGGAACTGCTGAGTTCCGGGACGTATGCCTATCTGCATTATCCGGACGGCGCCTCGGTCCGGCGGGGATCGCTTCTGGCGGCGCTGGAACATGGGCTGACGGTGCTTTCCAATCCGGGACGTGACGCTGAGACGCTTCCGCTGTTCCTTCCGGCGGAAACACCGGAATCGGCGGAACGGCTCCTGCGGTCCGGAATAGCGGTAAAAACAGATTCCGCTGCCTTGAAATCATTTCTTGAGGCGCGCAGCTGGAACCGTATTGCGGAACGGCACATGAACCTTTATCAGAAACTTGTAAAATAGTTCTCTCCGGCCGGACAATGGTCAAAGAGTCAGTTTTTCAACTTTTCCCTTCAGCTGTTTTCCTGCGCGGAACTTGATGGTGGCGCGTTCGGGAATGATGACGGTGTCCTGCGGCTTTGCCGGATTGCGTCCGATCCGCTGCTTGGTGACTCTGACATCGAAAACGCCGAATTTCCGGAGTTCAACGTTCCTGCCTGCGGCAAGCTCTTCGGCGATGAGGTCGAGAGTCCGCTGAATCACAAATGATACGTCCGCCTGCAGGAATCCGCCCTCTTCGGCGATTTTTACAATCAAATCGCGTTTCGTCATAACCAAACATTGCTCCTTCATGATTATGATTCCGCAAAAAACTATTGATGATTGAAAGAACACTGAAGCAGACTGCGGAATCAAAAAACTGCTTTCGTTTCCTTCAGCAATTAAACTACAGTGAAATTCAAAAAAATCAATACCTGTTCTGAAAAATCATGGAAATCATGCGGAGCGGATTGAAGACGGAACAATTTTTTCAGAGTCCCGGATTTGAAAACCGGGAAAGCGGAGCTATATTTCAAATCGGGCAATGTTTTTTAAGGAGTTCATGGAAACTATGCGAATCTTGATCGCCGGCTGCGGAATTGCCGGTTATACCGCAGCAAAGACTCTTGCCGGACTTGTTCCGGGAACGGAAATTCATCTTTACGATGCAGGGAAAACCGGACTGTACGCGAAACTCCGTCTTCCGGAAGTGCTCTCCGGAAAACTCGACGAGAAGAAACTCGTGCTTGCGGATCCCGCCTCGATGGAGGCCTGCGGAATTCATTTTCACGGAGGGGAGCCGGTTGAATCGATTGATCCTTCCGCGCATTCCATCCAGACCCCGAAAGGCAGATTCGGGTATGACCGCCTGATCCTGGCCACGGGCGCATGCGCGGCGTGTCCCCCGATCCCAGGGGCTGAACCGGGCATGACGCTCCGCACAATCGAGGATGTCCGCCGGATTTCTGCGGAGACCCGTGCCGGCGGAACGGCCGCGGTGATCGGCGGCGGGCTTCTCGGCCTGGAAGCGGCCCATGCGCTCCTCGCCAGAGGCATGAAAGTGACGATTCTGGAATGCCTTCCCCGGCTTCTGCCCAGAATCTTCAATGAAAAGGAATCCGCGCTGTTCCTGAAAAAACTTCAGGAGCTCGGATATTCCGTGCGGACGGGCGCCGCTGCGAAGTCGATCGCACGCCGCGGGGAAGGCTGGCGCATCATGCTGGCCGACGGGACTTCGGCCGATGCCGGGATCGTTCAGATCTCCGCGGGAATTTCTCCCTGCATTTCCCTGGCCCGCGAGGCCGGAATGACGGTCGGCCGCGGAATCGCGGTCGGAAACCGGTTCGAAACTTCGGCGCCGGACGTCTATGCCGTCGGCGACTGTGCGGAAATCGCGGGACGCGTCTACGGGCTCTGGTCTGCATCCAAGGATCAGGGCGAAGCAATCGGGAAAATTTTTGCCGGACAGCAGGAATCCTTCACTCCGCCGGTCTATTCCCCCGTGCCGAAGGTGCCCGGAATCCGTCTGCAGGAAATCAGGGAAGCGGCGCTGAAATCATGATCTGCAAGTTTGAAATCCGCTGGCCGGAAAAATCCATCGTGATCGGGAAGGAAAGCTTCCCCCTGAGCGAAATCAGGTCGGTGCGTCTGAACCACAGGGCGTTCCGCCTGACCGGCATCTTCCTGCTGTTCCTGCTCAGCCTGCTGCTGGGCGCGCTGGAACCGTACCTGCTCCTGCTGCTGGTCGGGATTTTCTTTGTGATGCTGAGATTCGAATTTTCCCGCTACATCGAGCTCATCATCGGATTCCGGGACGGTTCGGTCCGGCGGGTGATGGGATCGTTCCGGGACAGGGACGGCCTTTACAAGGCGGCGGATGATCTCCAGGCCCTTACCTCCGGAGCCGTGGATGCAGCTCGAAATTGAACGGAAATTCCTTGTCCTTGACGATTCCTGGCGCAGGGATGTTTCCCGGTCGATGAAACTCCGCCAGAAATACCTGTCGACTCCGGAACATGCCGAATGCGTCATCCGCGTGCGGACGGCCGGAGAAACAGGGGTCCTCACGCTGAAGGTGAAGCGGGGAAACGGCATTGCCCGGAAGGAATACGAATATTCCATCCCTCTTCCGGACGCCCTTGAGCTGATGGACGATGTGTTTCATGGCGGAGGAACGGAAAAGACGCGTCATATTGTGATTTACCGCGGATTCCGCTGGGAGATCGACGAGTTCGAGGGAGAGAACGCCGGGCTTGTCGTTGCGGAACTGGAACTGCCGGAGGAAACGGCGGCGTTCCCGCGTCCGCCGTGGCTGGGCCGGGAAGTGACAGCGGAAAGCCGCTACAGCAACTGGAATCTTTCGATTCTTCCGTGGAAACGCTGGAAGGGACAGTGAAAAAGTACGGATTTCAGCCATTTTTCTTGAAAAAAAACGGAAAAATGTCCGAAATCTATTTGACAGAAGCAGTTTTTTACTGTAAGTTTCCAGCGTATTGGAATTTGTCAACAGGAAAACTTAAGATAGAAGGAGTCGATAATGGGCATTCTCAACAGGATTCTCTGCGTGCTGATTCTGCTGGCTGCGATCGGGGCGGCCGTGCTGTCGTATTTTCTTTTTGAAAAGCGCCAGCAGATGCTGAAGGGCTGGGAGCAGATGGCCGTGATCATCAATCAGACTTCCGCAGTGCTTGATGAGAAAAGCGGCACCAAGGTCGCCGAGAAACTGAAAAAGGATAACCTCGACCATAAACTTCCCCTTGCCGAACTCCAGACGGCGCTGAACAATCTGAAGGAGCAGGCCAAGAAGGTCGCTTCCCAGAGAAACAGCCTCGCCTCCACCCTGGTCAGTGTCGCGGGAACGCTTGATGTGAGCCAGGGCGACGAAGTTGCCCTGATGAACGTCGACAAGTCCGCTTCCAGTCAGGATGCCCTGAAAAGCGCCGCCGCCCAGATCAAGACCCGCAACGAAGCCATCCTCAACAATTTCGTGAGCGCCGGAACCCTGGTCGGAATCCAGTCGAGCCCGGATGCGATCAAGGGCGATACCGGCTCCGGACTCCTTTCCGGAATCACCGGCGAAGTCCAGAAGCGCGACAACAAGATCGCCTCCCTGAAAGGCGGCATGGTCAATATCGCCGGAACTGTGGGAGTCGGCGTGGGCGCCTCCGCGTTCGACGAAGGCCGCTACATCGGCACGATCGCTGGCATCGTTTCCGGTGTCAAGGCCCAGAAGGCCAAACTGAACGAAACGGTCGGCGCGCTCAGAACCGCACAGAACAACATCAGGACTCTGAACAGCAGCGTCAATCAGCTGCGGAACCAGGTCGCCGAAAACCAGAAGACGATCGCCGTCAAGCAGAAACAGATCGACGACCTTTATCATCAGCTCAATCCCACGAACGATAAGGAAATCCACGAGAAGATCTTCGGGAAAATCAAACCCGCCTCCCTGTATGCCCTCGTCCGCGGCCAGGTCAAACGCGTGGACGACAAGTGGGGATTCGTCGTGGTCGATCTCGGCACCTTCTACAACGTGAAGGAAACAATCGCGGGCAAACAGTTCAATACGCTCGTTCCGATTCAGCCCGGCAAGGTCATGACGGTCGTCCGCGGACTTGAAACCGACAAACCGCAGTATGTCGCGAAGGTCGTCCTTTCCGAAGTCCAGCACAATTACACGATCGCGAACGTCGACCTTTCCAGCGCCAAGTCCGAGGTCCGCCCCGGCGACGTCGTGATCTTCCTGAACAAGGACATCCTTGACGGCGGTCTCGACAAGATCGACATCACGGCCAACAATTAACCGCACGGGAGGAGAAAGCCATGTTCCGTTCACCGTTCTTTACCGTCGTCACGGTCCTGACGTTCCTTGTGCTTGCGGCCGTCCTGACCATGCAGGTTCTGGAAATGCGGGATTTCGGAATTCTCCCAGTGAAATTCTGAACCGATGGAAATTTTGATTTGCTGCGTCCGGGAGAGAGTTCCCGGACGCTTTTTTTTTAACGGGGATTTTTTATGAAACTGAAACTTGCGGCGGCGGCCGTCCTGGCCGTCCTTCTCTGCACCGGGTGTTCCGTCTTTGAAACGGAACAGGAGCGCTCCGGAGTCAATCCGAAACCGTTCAACAGCCAGACTTCCTGGGAGACCAATCCGTACGGGGCGTTTGCAAACTGATGAACAGAACCACCCCCCCGTCCGCCGGAAACGAATCCGGCTATCTCACGGCTCCCATCGGCCGCACCATGATCAGAACCGCGGTGCCCATGCTGGCCGCAACACTCGCCATGTCCGGATACAACCTCGCTGACGCCTATTTCGTGGGAAAGCTCGGACGCGATCCGCTGGCCGCCATGGGCTTCACCCTGCCGGTCGTCATGCTGTACGGATGCCTGTTCCACGGCATGGGCACGGGCGTGATGACGACCGTGGCGCATGCGCTCGGCGGCAGCCGGCATGCGCGCGCCGCCCGGATCGCCACCAGCGGAATCGTGCTCACCCTCCTCATCACGGTCGTCGCGGCGGTGCTGGGAATCATTTTCATGGAGCCCACGTTCCGCTGGCTCGGCGCCCAGGAAGACCTCATGCCCATGATCCGCGAATACATGCTGATCTGGTACATCGGCGCGCCGACCGCCGTGCTTTCCATGGTCGGAAACAATATCCTTGTGACTGCCGCCGACGCAAAAATCGCCAGCGTCATCATGATGAGCGGAATGGTCGTAAACGCGATATTCGATCCGTTCTTCATTTTCGGATTCTGGTTCATTCCCGCCATGGGAATTACGGGAGCGGCGCTGGCGACGGTCGGTTCCCAGCTGGCCGTGACGCTCGGAGTCCTGACGGTCGTCCGGGTCCGGCACAGACTTCTGGAAATGCCGTCCTTCGACTGGCGGATCATCCGTTCCACATGGTGGATGGTCACGCGCATCGCGGTGCCCTCCATCCTGGGAATGCTCCTGATGCCCATCGGTTCCACGATCACAACGAAGATCCTGGCCGAATTCGGCCGTGCCGCCGTTGCGGCCGGAAACTCCGCAAGCCGGCTCGAGGGCGTGGCGTTTGTGATCCCGATGTCCCTCGGAATGTCCATGATGCCGATCATCGGACAGAACTTCGGAGCCGGGAAGTTCGACCGCATCAACCAGTGCCGGAGATTCGCTTCCCGTTTTGCGATCTCCTTCGAATTCGGAGTCGCGATCCTGATCTGCGCCTTCGCGCCGTGGATCGCGCCGTGGTTTTCCACGGACAAGGAAGTCGTGGAGATCATGGTGTGGTATTTCCGGATCGTGCCGTGGGGATTCGGCCTGCTGGAAGTGCACCGGTATTCGTGCTTCACGTTCACGGGGTGCAACCGTCCGGCCGCCACGGCGTGGCTGAGTTTCCTGCGGATCGGGGTGCTTCTGATTCCGCTTTCGGTTCTTGCGTGGAAGATGGGAAGCGTGAAGGCGCTCTTCGCCGCAAGGCTGGTGTCCGACGTGCTGGCCGGCGGAATCGCAATGTTCTGCGCCCATCTGCTTACGCTGAGCCTGCTGAAAAAAGCGGGAAAGTAAAAGATACTCTGTCATTGTCCCGTCTTCTGCTGTCAGGGGCTGCTCGCCCCTGACACCTCCCGCAGGACTCAAGGAGCCCTGCACCCTGCGTTGCGCCGGGGCGCGCGGAACTTCAAACGGGGCGGACTCAGACTGAAACTTCTTTGCGCATGGAAATCCGGGGCGGAAAAAACTTGAAAAAAAGTCAGGCCGTGATATATTCACGGAATAACTTTTAAGGAGCTGAAATGAATCAATTTCCGGAAAGCCGCGTCTGGCTTGAAGTCAATCTTGATACCCTCGAACGCAATTTCCACAAGATCGCCGATTCCGTAAAGCCGCTGAAAGTCCTCGCCGTGCTGAAGGCGAATGCCTACGGGCTCGGAGTCCAGAAGATCGCGGAGCGTCTCGTCAAGGCCGGCGCCGCGGGATTCTGCGTGGCCGAGCTCAAGGAAGCGCTCCAGCTCACGAAATTCGGACTGCCGATCCAGACTCTGGGCGGTCTGCTCGACTATGAAATCGGCCCGGCCGTGAAGAACGGAATCCAGATGGGCCTCTCCTCGCTCGAAATCGCAAAGGCCGTCAGCGCGGAATCCGTAAAACAGCACAGGACGAGCGAAATGCTGTTCGCTGTGGACTTCGGCATGGGCCGGCTCGGACTCCTTGAAAAGGACGCTCTCGAAGTCGCAAAGAAGGCCGTCAAGCTCCCGAACCTGAAAATCAGCGGAATGTACGCGCACTTCCCGATCGCCTACCGCGGCGCGGATGAACAGAGCTTCTCCCAGACGGCGCGCTTCCTGGCGCTCGTCCAGAAGATGAAGGACGCCGGAATCGAACTCGAAAAACTGCATATCGCCAACAGCGACGCCATCAACAACTGTCCGTTTGCCCACGTTCCGCCGTTCACGCACGTGCGCACGGGCATCAACCTTTACGGAGCGTTCGACCCCGAAGGCCAGCGCCTTCTGCGCGTGGAGCCCGTGTTTGCGCTGAAGACGCGCGTGGTCCAGGTGCGGAACATGCCTGCGGGCCACACGATCGGCTACGGATGCACCTGCCGTCTGCCGTCCGACACGCGCGTGGGAACGGTCGCCGCCGGATATGCCGACGGACTTCCGCTGAGTCTTTCCAACCGCGGCTATGTGATCATCCGCGACCGGCTCTGCCCGATTCTGGGGCGTCTTTCCATGGACTATATCACGGTCCGGCTCGACGCGTTCAGGGACGGCGAAATCCAGCCGGGCGAACTCGTTACCTGCATCGGCGGTTCGGGCGTGAACCGGATCACCGTGGAGGACTGGGCCCAGAACAAGGGCACGCACGCCTACGACATCATCTGTTCGTTCGGAAACCGCGTCGAGCGAGTCTTTGTGAACGACAAGGGCGAACGGATCTGACATCTCAACCCAACCCAAACGGGGGATTCCCATGCTGAAAAAAACGTCCGAACTCGTGTTCGCGCTCGTCTGCCTTGTCCTCTCCGCGGCCTGCTATTCGATCGACTACAAGGGGAAATCGGATTCTCCGCTGCCGTCGGACGTTCCGGTCGTGATGTATTATTCGCCGCAGCAGATTCCGGTGAAGAACTATACGGTTCTGGGGGAGGCGACGGCCGATGCCGGAACCACATGGACAGCCGCACAGCTGGAAGCGAAGATCAAGAACTTCGCGCGCTCCAAAGGAGCCAACGGAGTGCTGATTGTTTCCGTGGACAAGATTCCGGAAGGGGAAGCCCGTCCCGACCAGGTCAGGAACCGGCAGGCCATGAGCTGGGTCGTCGACGACTCGTCCTACAATTCGTTCCGCTATTTCCGGGAGGACATGCTCGACTACGGCAAGCCTCTCCGCGGCGAAGAGGAGGTCTACGACCTCAAGATCAAGGCAAAACTTCTGGTCGTTCCGCAGAAACCCAAATAACGGACGCCTCTCTCCGCGGAATGACGGGGCTTCCGCCGCACATCGGGATTTTTTCCGCCGGAGTTTGAAAAACCGGCGCCCATGCGGTATATTATCCGATTATTGCCCAGGAAGGAAGGAAAGAACATGAACGAGATCAAGTATCCAAGCAACATCCAGCCGGAATGCTCCATCCGGCGCGAACCGATCCGCCCGCCGGAGTATTTCAACTTCGCATACGACGTGATCGACAGAAAGGCGGCCGAGGACCGCAACCGTCTGGCCATGATCTGGCTGAACCAGCACGGCGAGGAGCGGCGTCTCACGTTCTACGACTTCAGCAAGCTTTCCAACCAGGCGGCAAACCTGCTTTACAAGAACGGCGTCCAGCGCGGCGACCGCATCATGATGATGCTCCCCCGCATTCCGGAATGGTGGATTTTCTCGCTCGCCATCATGAAGCTGGGCGCGGTCCAGTGTTCCACGCCTTCCCTCTGCACCCCGGAGGAACTCCGCCACAGAATCCAGTTCGCAAAATTCAAGGTCGTCATCGCCGACGCGGAAAGCGCGCACAAGTTCGATGAAATCTACGACGACTGCCCGCTTCTCAAGCTCCGCATCATCGCCGACGGCGAACGCGAAGGCTGGGTCAACTACCGCGAAGAGTGCAAGAACGGCAACTATTCCCGCTACAAAGTCAAGACGCCCGAACCGGTCCGCACGCGCAGCGACGAAATCTTCCTGCTTTCCTACACCTCCGGCACCAGCAAGTTCCCGAAACTCGTCCAGCACAACAACGCCTATCCGCTCGGACACCGCGTCACGGCGGAAATGTGGCACGGCCTCAAGCCCAACTACCTTCATTTCTCCCTGAGCGACACCGGCTGGGCCAAGCATCTCTGGAGCAACTACTTCGGACAGTGGTATGTGGGAGCGTGTCTTTTCATGTACGACATCCGCGGCAAGTTCAATCCGGACGAAATTCTCCCGCTGATTGAAAGATACGGCGTGAACACGTTCTGCGCGCCGCCGACCATCTACCGGATGCTCGTGATCAGCGACCTTCACCGCTTCGACTTCCGCGAGCTCAAATGGTGCACGAGCGCCGGCGAACCGCTGAACGCCGAAACCATCAAGCTGTGGTATGAAGGCACCGGACTCGTGATCCGCGAGGCCTACGGCCAGACCGAATCTGTGCCCATCACCGGCAACTTCATCGACATCGAG
>CAZHPP010000110.1:0-4473 GCA_964534535.1 uncultured Victivallales bacterium
TATTGTAAATCACAAGTATCTTATAATAAATAACTTACATAAGTTTATAACGATACTTTCTACTTTTGTAGGATAGATATTATGCCAATACCGTAAGCGAATATGCCAATGCTGCCGGAATTTAGCAGTATATTGTCAATCAAGGCTTTTATAAAAAGCTCCTTGAACAACGACCAACACTTGACTTCTAACACGTAATATGCCTTTCGGATACCTCGCCCCTTGGGGCGGGGTAATTCATTTCTGCCCGTTCTCGAAGTAGCGGACCATTTCCGGATCGTCAGGTGCGGGGACGTATTCAGGAATGTTTCCGCTGCGCATTGAGACGTGTCCGAGATATCCGGCCGCGACGGCATATCTTGCGGCAAGCGGCGACACCGCTGGCTGGACGCCTTCTCCGACAAACGAGAAGAACGCCTTCAGGATCGGCAAGTCCGCTCCTCCGTGCGAACCTTCCTGCTGCTTGAGATCGTATATTATGTCAGGCTTTCTGCGCGAACCGCGGTCCGTCCACACGTGAACCTGGCAGTTGCCGAAATCGCCGATGTTTTCAACTCTGCCGTGCGTGCCGATGAATGTGTAATTGCGTTCGGCGTCAGGAGCGTACATGCACTGTTCGTATGACGCCTGGACGCCGTTGTCGAGCTGCATAAGAATCATGGAATGGTCTTCAACATCAAGTTTTGGATCAAGTCCCTTGAGTTCGAGCGGCGGCCAGCAGTCCTGCGTGAAGGAAATCTTCCTGTCGGGCTTTTCACCATGTTTCAGACGGTCGGCAGTCCTGTTATAGACGGAAAGCCGTCCCATTCCGACGACGCGGCGCGTATAGCCTCCGGCGAGCCAGTGGATCACGTCGATGTCGTGAGCGCCCTTCTGGAGCAGAAGCCCGGTACAGGTCTCCTGCCGCGCGCACCAGTGGCGGAAATAGCAGCTGCCGTAGTTGATGAAGTGGCGGCACCATACGCTCTGAATTTCGCCTATGATTCCGGAATCTATGACTTTCTTCATAGTCAGGATTGACGGCACATACCGCATGTTGTGTCCGACGAACAGTTTGCTTTTTGTGCGGTATGCCGTCTTGAGGATGCGGTCGCAGCCTTCGATCGTGATTGCCATCGGCTTTTCGAGATAGACGGCTTTCCCGGCCTCGAGTGCGGCGCATGCGATCTCTTCGTGGTATTGGTCGCGGACCATTATGAAGACGGCTTCCGGTTCCGGGTCTGCGAGCAGTTCCTGATACGATGCGTATTTTTTAGGTTTCAGTCCCGGGTAGGTTATGCTGAATTTGTCAAGCTGTTCAGGGTCGCGGTCTGCAATGGCGACAAGTTCCGCCCTGTTCCGCGGAAAATTGGCATAAACCATGTTTGCACGCAGGCTGACGTCTGCCCCGATCACTCCGAATTTGATGGTTTTCATTGGAAATCCTCTGTTGTCTATGTTTTACGGGAGAATCCGCCTTGCGTTTCCGGAGAAGAATTTTTCCTGTTCTTCCGGCAGGCCCCATCTGTAATAAATATTTCCTACAAGTCCGAAATACAACTCCCAGAACGTTTTTAATTTCAGCGCCCGTTCATTTGACTGCGGATTACCGTAGAATTCATCGGTCGCAAAGTGGAGTTTGTCGTTGAAATAACGATCTGTTCCGTCGTGCACGCGCCTGTCGAGCATCTCCGCAAGATCTGCGAAATTCTTCAGATATCCGCTGACGTCGCCGGTGATGTTCTTGTAGTAGTATAGGTTCTGTTCGGTCTCCGTCATATACGGCCATCCGACGTGTCCCTGAATGATCTTCAGGTCAGGGAATGCCTCAGCGATTCCGGCGAGATGCGTCGGACGCATGTTCTCCGGACCGTATGCGTGAGTTACCGAACCCGTATAGCGGGAAGCCTGTGCGATCAGTCCCGTATGGAACAGAATGGGCATTCCGAGCCTTTCGGCCTCAGCGTACATCGGAAAGTAGGAATAATCGCCGTATGGCTTCAGCTGCTTGTACGGCTTGAGTCCGGCGAATCCCATGTCGCGTTTGCGGCGGATGTCCGCCGGAGTGTCATGGTCGAGGTCGAGAAATCCGAAGATGCGGAAGAATCCCGGATAGCGCTTCGGCATTTCCAAGACCTCCGCTTCCGTGGCAAGCTCGATTCCGCCGAGTTTGCCGACAGGCGAAAGGTCCATCAGCCAGATTTCGGAAAACACGCCGGACTCGACGATGGCGTCGAGTCCCTGCGGATTGTGAGTAAGATGCGCGTGGGCGTCGATGAATTTCATCGTTCGGACGCTCAGATGTTGAATTTCGGCTTGCGGGCGGTGTTGACGTCGGAGACGATCAGCAGGTTCCTGTGATTGCGCGCCCAGGTGACAGGATAGTCGTCGCCGGGCTGTCCGAGCGCGGAGATGCGCAGAATCGTGTTCGCCCAGAGGAATTCAGTGGATTCGTTGCGCGTCATGAGGAGCATTCTGCGTGCGGCAAGGCACTGCTTCATGCCCATCGTTATTGCACGGTGCGGGAAGTTTTCGAGGTTTCCTGCGACGCCTTTGTGACGGGTCGAATCGATGGTGCGCGTGAACTCGTTGATTTCGAGAATGCGCGGATTGCTGTCCTTTACACCAGGTCCCGGCTCATTGAACGCAACGTGTCCGTGGATTCCGATTCCGCCGTAGCAGACTTCGATTCCGCCTGCGTCCTCGATCATTTTCGGAAGGTCCTTCAGAATTTCTGGTTTCGGGAAGATGATCTGACTTTTCGGCATCATGAGTTCGGGACGTATACGGTTGAAGAGCAGAGGGCCGATCTGGCCGCGGAAACTCAGCGGATTCGACATCGGGATCAGTTCGTCCTTCCTGTCGTCGACATATTCGTCCATGAAGAAGAACCGGACGTTTTTCAGGCTGAGATTGCGGTAGTTGATCTTTTCTGCCATGATGCGGTAGGGCTGTGTGGGTCCGACCGGCATGATGAAGGAGACGATCCTGTTTCCCTTTGCGGCCTTCTCAAATTCATTGACCATTTCCTCGGCTAGAAATTCATACACTTCGTCGAGAGTCTCGAACAGCTTGAGCTGGCCGTGCGCCTGCTTTACGAGTTCATCGGTGTCGAGTGCGAGAATTCTGCGGACTTCTTCTTTTCTTGTCATGTTCAAAACCTTTCTTTTGTATTGGACAAAACAGTGTTTTTGTCGTTTGCAATTCCAATATATATGGTTATATTATTCCTGTAAATACCATATTTGATGCAAAAATACCTGTTTTGGAGAAATGGAAAATGCGGAAGATCGTAAGCCGTCCTGATCCGACTGTGCTGCCGTCCCTGAGCCTTCCGGTGCATATCAGGTCCACGGGATACAACGAGGCTGAACCGGGATGGCACGAGCATGAATCACGCAGCGGCAAGCCGTTTGTCCAGCTTTTCTGGTGCATTCAGGGCACAGGCGAGTTCAGAATCGGCAGACGCATTGTGCTTCTGCATCCGGGCGAGGCCATATACCAGCTTCCCGGAGAGGAACATGTGCACCGTTCGGTCGATTCCACTGTGCCGTGGCATTATTACTGGTTCACGTTCGACGGTCCGGGAGCAAGAAAGTTCATGCTCGATTACGGATATCCGCAGACTGCGCTTCCGGCTGGAGAGTGTCCGGTCCAGCTGTTCCGCGAACTGGAATCGCTGCTCCATACATGGACTCCGTATTCGCAGCGCCATGCGCTTTCCGTTGCGGCAGAGATACTTGCGCTTGCCGGAAACAATGCCGGACCTGCCGGGGAACACGATCTCTGCCGTGCGTTCATCGATGCCGTGCAGAAGCGTTTTCCGGATTCTTCCATAACAGCTGAATCTCTGGCTGAAGAGCTTGGCGTTCACCGCACAACTTTGAACAGGATCGTAAAGCGGCAGATGTCTGTTTCACCGAAGCATTATGTGAATTCGCAGCGTCTTTCACGCGCGCTTGCCCTGCTGGCGGAAACGCGAAAGTCGGTCAAGGAAATCGCGTCGATGTGCGGGTTCAACAAGACTGATTATTTCTGCGCGCAGGTGCGCAAGAGCACGGGGCTGACTCCGGCAAAGTACAGGAAGCACGCATCTGCCGATTCCGTCTGACCGGCATTTCGAGAGGAGCAAAGCATCAGGCCCATCCTCCGGGAAAATCATCGTTTTTTATCAGCAATGCCAACTTTTTGTCAGATGTGCCATATACATTCCCTGTTTCATGTGGTATTATTACTGACATGAAAGGCAGGAGCCTGACATGACATTTTCCATGTGTCTGCTCCGAACTGAATTCCATTTCATTACAACAAACCGTAAAGGATTGATTTATGTCGAACTTGCAGACTCTTCTTCTTGAAAAGGATTTTCGAGTACGCGAAGGAGACACATCGCTGGATGTATTTTCCATTCAGCGCGCTGCGCCAGGAGTAGGCAAGGATGCGGTACGCTCCGCGAGAGGCTATGCGATTCTGCATCCGCTGCCCGGCAACATC
>CAZHPP010000110.1:4483-9683 GCA_964534535.1 uncultured Victivallales bacterium
GCCGGATCAGCATAATTTTACAATGGAGTGTTCCTCGCTGATCGACCCGGATTTCGGTCCGGTGATGCCGCTGCAGATATATTACAGGTACGATGCTGCAAACCGTTTCGGCGGTGTCCTCCGCGCGGAACGAACGGCGGACGGCTGGACGCTGCGGAACGGCAAATTCGACCGGAACCGCTTCCAATGGGAGGCGCCAGTCGAACTCAAGAATTGCCCGAAAACCAATTTGTGGCATTTTGAACTGAAAGATTCGACGCTGGTGTTTGAAGGAACAGTGCTCAAGGTTCAGCCTGAATTGCCGGAATCCGGGAAAATAGGGTTCGACACCAAACAGCACATCGGCACGGTATATATCGAATCCATCCGGATTTGGGGAACTCCGGCGGTTGCGGAAGAGTGCTTTCCGGAGCGCACATGGGAATTTCCGCAGGAGTGCATGCTGCCGATGTCCCGCTGGAAATTTTCTTTCTCCGCGGAGAATCGCGGCGGAGCGACCGTGCTTTCCGCCCGGATTTCCGGCGGACCGACGGAAGCGCTGAACCGCCATATTTTCTATACGAAACTGCTTCCGGACGAAATTCTCAAGAATCCGTGGATTCAGATCGTCAATCCGGATGGGACAATCAGGGAAAAACAGTATCTGTTCTACGGCACGATCGGATTCCGCGAGCATTGGACCCCGATGCTGCCCACCTATCCGCGAACAGATACCGAATGCCCTGTGTCGCAGACTTTCTACCTGGAACGTCTTGCGCCAGGCAGCCGCCTGGTGATCGGGTTCGACCGTTATGAAGCCGAGGACCGGCAGCAGTTCGCAGGGATTCGCAAACGGATGCTGGCCGATCCGTTCACAGGAAAAATTCTCGCCTATGGCGATGTGCCGGATGAATCCGGCCTGTCTCTCTCCGTCGACTCCGGCGCAGCGAAGAAGATATGCAAAATGATTCCGGAAAACGCAGTTGACCGCGAATCGGCGCTCCGTTACGCGGCGTCGAACCACTATTTCTTCGACGACGAGGCTGAACACTTTTCGGTGAATATTGATTATCCGGAGAAACGGTACGCCCTGCCGGAATTGGAATTTCATGTCGTCCTCGAAAACGCTTACCATGAAACGATCCGGGAGATTGCGGCGCGGCAGCAATGCTGCGCGGGGAACTTCCCCGGAGAGAGCCGGATATGTCTGACCTGCACTCTTGAGAAACTCCCTGTCGGGGTCTACCATCTCCGCATTATTATTCTCGCGGGCGGGAAGACGCTCAAATCCCCGGCGACGGCATTTGAGGTGTTCGGCACGGCCGCGGACGCGCCCACCCCGCAGCAGGCCGCAGGCCTTCCGGAGATGATGTCGACCGCGACCGACTTTCAGTCGGAATCGAATGTTTTCGACCCGCGCGGAACCGGCAGCGACGATCTGGCGCATTATTTCGGCATTTCCGCGATGCAGATCATGCCGGCGGAGGAGCGGCGTGAATGGGAACTGCTGAAGGTTTACCGCAGGCGTTACTTCGGCTGGTTCTCCGGCCGCAGTGCGCCGGATGTTTCACCGGAGGTCCATCGGGAATTCATCAGCCACACGGATTATTATGCGCCTGCGTTGGGTATGCGCCTTCTTCTTTTTCTGCCGGAGAATTATCAGAATCCGGAAATACGCGGGCAGGTCTTGGAGGTCCTGCGCGAACAGGGGGCGGAACATTCCGGACTCGCCGCGAAAGTTGCCGATTCCAAACGGCCATTCGATAGAGACATGCTCCGGGAATTGTTTCAGAAATACGGTACGGAGTGGGTTCTCCGCGCCGCAAAATGGAATCAGAAAAAGAAACTCGCCGACTTCCGGAAAAAATTTCCGACCGACCGGAAACTGTGCGATTACGGCCTTATCTCGATTTACACATGCCGTCTAAAGAACGGGTTCACCCACCTGCTTCACGGCAATGATATGCGCACGCCGCCGATGTGGCGTTACAGCGGCTTCATAATCTATGAGGATTATACGCTGCTGGTCGGGAGTTCGCCGCTTTCGAGCCTTTACACCCTTGCAGCGTCGGCACTGGATGCGCCGGGACTGAAATATTATCCGGAAATCTACGGTCTCTGCGATATTCCGATGGATCCCAGCACGGTCTACGGCTGCCCGCCGAATGGATATCTGAAGACGGAAATTTTCCGCAAACGCTTTTTCGATTATAAATTTACGCTGTGCTGGTACCGCGATGGCGCGTTCCATTACTGGAAGGACGACGGATTCCATGTCCGCAACCCGAGCCGCGCCGATATGGAGGAGGTCCTTTCCGCGTGGGGCGAAATTCGCAAGTTTACGCCGGAGCATCCGCTGCGGACCGTCGCCTTTGTCACCGGGACGGACACCTGTATCCGGCATCGCTGCAAAACCACCGATTTTCAGCTTTGGGACAGAGAGTATCTGGACGTCTACAATACCGCCGAGGAGTTTCCAGCCTGGATTCAGCTCGAAACCCGCAAAAACGGACTGCCGAACGGCTTTACAATCCGCCCGGAGGAGCTGAACAGACTGACCTGCAAAGACATCCATACGCTGGTGCTGCCGCCGCTGGACGCGCTGACCGAGGAAGCGAAACGCGAGGTGCGCCGGCTGTACGACTCCGGCGTGAATCTTGTCTGCTCCGAATGCGCTGACGGTCTGGAGGATTTGTTCGGTGTAAAGCCGTGTGCACCGCGCAGTGTCCGTAAGATCGCCGATGAAATCGCAACGGTCGATGACTGCGCCGCAGGATGGGTGAATACGGATTCGGAAGTTCTGCTGTCCGACAACGCCGGGACGCCGCTGCTGACCCTGAAGCGGGGGGCGAAAGCGTTTGCGGCGTTCTATACCTTTGCGCCGACGACGTTCTCGCGCTGCTATGTGGTCTATTACGCCGACCTGGCTGGAACCGTTCTGCCGGAAAGCGCGGAAAACCTGTTCCGCCGGATTGTGCCGGAGACGGAAGTCTCTGTTTCAGAGGGGCGGATTGCCGCGTTCCGCGATCGTGACGGTTCGCTTGGCGTGTGTGTGATGGAGGATAACCAGCCCATGCCGGCGACGGCGATCGATCCGGTGCTGACGGTTCGCGGCGATCACCGCGCCGGGAAGATCAATTCGGACGCCGGTTACGCGATTCTCGAACGTTCGGCCGAAAAGACCGTGCTGAAACTGCACCTGAAACCCTTCGGGTCCCAGATGTTCCGGTTCGCATAACGCCGGATTGAAGCAGAAAACAGACAATTGCTTTCCATGGCTTTTACCGAAACAATTCGGCAAAAGCCATGGAACAATGTGTTATTTTTTGAGAAGGCTGTGAACTGAACATTTCCTGTTCTTTCATGGATTTGGGTGGGGCATAGAGAAAAGCAGCGGATTGTCCCTCTGGTCGACAGATGTCGACAAAAAGACGAGCGCAAAAAAATTGATTTTTTTGCGCAGGGGGTGCAGGGCTCTTTGAGTCCTGCCGAGGGTTCAAGGGGCGGGCAGCCCATTGGAAATGTCTTAACATCAGTCATCATGCAGAACAGAGCCAATGAAAAACGCCGCTCCCGGAAAGGGGAAGCGGCGTCATGCGTGTGCGCTGATTGAACTGGGTCAGGACTGTTTGCGGAGAGAGTGCGTTTCGCGGATCTTGAGGATCTTGCGCTTCGCGGGGTGAATCCGGTAGTTCGTCTGGATTCCGCAGACGCGCCGGGCGGCCGCCCAGCTGCCGCTTCCGAGCTTCTTCATGCCGTATGCCAGAAGATACTGGTGGTTCTTCCGCACGTTGCAGTAGGACATGTCCACGCCCTCTTTGTAAAGCCGGATGATCTCCTGCTTGATTTCGTACGGGGACATGCTTCTGCGGAGGCGCACGGTGGAATAGTTGATTCCGGCGGCCTGAATGGCGTTTCCCCACGATTTGAAGTGGTGGATGGACGCCATGTAAAGCGACTTGTTCGTGTTCTGGATGTGCTGGCTGGAAATCAGTGCGCCTTCCGCGGCCAGCTTCTTGATCTCCGCCACGATTTTTTCCCGGTCCCATATCTTGTATTTCCGGATGTCCGAGTATTTGAATCCGCAGGATTCGATCGCTTCGCACCAGGAGCCGAAAATGCGTTCCGCCGCGGCGTAGACGCTGGGATAGTGCGTTGCATAGTAATGTGAGTTCAGCGGTTCGTGTCCGCTCCGGGACATGATGTGATTCTCGATCATGTCCGGTGTCCAGATTCGTGCAAACATCTAACAATCCAATCAGTTTATATGTTTTCAAGCCAAATGGGAAAAAACGTATGGCGCATCTCCCGTGAACGCATTTTTCCCCGAACGGCAATAATTTAAACTCTTTCCGGGTAAATGCAAACAGATTCCGAAAGTTTTTTTTGTTTTTATCAATTATATACATTTATTTGTCCCTGCAGGATCTGTGAAATGTGCATAGATATGAAACATTTATTTGATGATGAAAATCAATTTCGCATATTTGTGCTGAAATCATGCTCCGGCGGCCGCCATGACAAGACCGGCCGCAATCAGCGCGATTCCGGCCAGTTTGAACGCTCCGTGCTTTTCCCCCAGGAAGAGGAATCCCATCAGCACTCCGACGGGCAGGCTCATCTGGCGGAATGCCTGAACATAGCTGACGTTGGTCACATACATCATTGAAACCAGGATCAGAATGTAGGCGGAGGAGGAAAACACTCCAGCAAGATGAGGCGCCCAGCTCCGGAAAAACAGTTGTCGGAACGCGGCATATTCCCGTTTGTTCAGAAAGACCAGCGGCACGCAGACCAGCGCAATGGAAAATTCCAGGAGCGGAAGGAAGACAACGGCCGATTCGAAATCCCCGAGATGCGTCGATTCCCGGAGAAGGTGCATCAGGCGGCTGTCGATCAGCGTGTAGCCCGTGGTCCCGACTGCCGCCAGGACGATGAACAGCATGGTTCTTGTGCTTTACGCGGTGCGGACCCATCGTCCGTCGGTCCGGTTCTTCACCGGAGCCGAGGGCAGGAAGGCATTCCTTCACGAACTGCTGAACGTGAAGTCGAAGGAATACTTTTATTTCGGTTCGACGCGAGAGGTGTACCTGCGGTCCACGGAGGCGGAGCAGATTGATTACTTCAGGGAACGCATCCGCCGCGGAATCCGTTCCTACGCCATCCGCAACCGCAGCAAAGAGCTTTATTCTTCTGGGTTAATACCTCGCCCCTTGGGGCG
>CAZHPP010000111.1:0-9642 GCA_964534535.1 uncultured Victivallales bacterium
GCGGCTTCTTGCGAGCGCCGCCGCGGCGGCCAGATCGGACGAAACGCCGCGCGTCCGCCACTGTTTTTCCAGCCCGGAAACGGAACAGACTCCGGAAAGGATTTCAGGAGAAGCTCCCGCCGTCACGAACACGAACCGGCGGTCCGGGAACCGCCGCGCAAGAGTCCGCAGCCGTTCCAGCGCGGCCTGCCTCGGACTGATTCCGCCCGCCTCCGAAGCGGTCATGGAAAAGGAGTCGTCCAGCACCGCTGCGAGCGGCGGCAGACGGCCGGTGTTCACGAGCGCAGGACCGGCCGCGGCGCATGCCAGGAACGCGAGCGCAAGCGCCTCCAGCCAGAAGGAAAGCGGCAGATTCCGAAACCGCAGACGGCGTCCGCTTTCCGGCGGAGTTTCCGGAACTTCCCACAGGAAAAGCGCCGGAACAACCCGCTGTTTCGCGCGGCGGAACCACAGATAGATCAGCAGCAGGAGCGCGAGCCCCGCCGCAGTCCAGCCGAACGCAGGCGTTTCGAAGAAGACCGTCATCTGAGCACCCCGCAGCGGAAAAGTTCATCCAGCTCCCAGACGGGGAAAAGACGCTCCGTTTCCAGCCGGACGAGCTGGACTCCGCAGCGCGTGCATGCGTTTTCCCAGAGTTCGCGATGGCGGGCGAAGCGTTCCCGGTAGCGCTCCAGGGCGGCGGAATCGAGTTCAACCTCTCGCTCCTCGCGCGATTCGGAATCGGCCAGCGCCGTGACCCCGGAAAAGTCCGGAACGGAATCGCATTTCGAGAGGATCTGAACCGCGGCCGTGCGCTTGGCGCCGTCGGAAAGACGCCCCAGAAATGCGGAAGGGTCGCCCTCCCACAGCAGGTCGCTCACCAGAATCCGGAGCCCGCGCGCGTGAAAGCGTCCGGCAAAGGATTGAATCGAGGCGGCCGGGCTGAGTTTCGAATCAAAATCCGAAGGAGTCCAGTGCAGCGGGTCGTACGGGAACGGTTCGCGCGCGAAGGTGTTTCCGGCGTGCCAGACGTTCAGCGAAAATCCGGAATTTGCGGCGGCGCACGCCAGAAGCGCGGCCAGCCCCAGCGCGGATTCGGCCTTGCCCGGATCCGCCGACATCGAGGCCGATTCGTCCACCACAAGATCGCACCGCGGATCGACTTCCTCGCTGAAGAGACGCACCATCAGCTCGCCGGTCCGGGCGTAAACGCCCCAGTCCAGACGCCGCAGGTCGTCGCCCGCGCGGTAGTCCCGGTATTCGGCGAATTCGAGCGCGTTGCCTGTGCCGCGTCCGGTCCTGCGGCCTTCCGCTCCGGAAACGCGCGCGGGCGACGCCATTTCCAGCGCATTCCCGCGCGAAACGGCGCTCGTCACAGCATGGAGGAAGGAGTCCTTCATTTCATGAATTCTCCCCAGTCATGACGGAATCTCCGGAAGCCGAATCCCATGCAGACGGCGGAAAGCGCCGCCGCAATCGCGCCGCCCCATTGGAAAGCGGCATCCGTATTGAGAAACAGTCCGGCAATCCCGCACACCAGAACCAGAAGCACGGCGGACACCGCCAGCATCAGGCTGTAAATTTCCGGACGCCCGTTTTTCCGCCGGGCGAAATACACGGCGGGAAACACGGCCAGGAAAAAGAGCGCGCAGATTCCGGTGAAAACGGAATCCGGGGCCGTCACGGCCGGAATGCAGAACAGGATCAGACACGGCACGATCCTTCCCGCCGAATTCCCGGAAAGACAGAACAGCAGGACGCGCATGGCCTTTCCGCGTCCGGACACACACCGGAGCCGCCGCGCCGTCAGGGGACGCGCCGCACTTCCGAAGGATGACGCCGCGCCTGCCGCCGCGATCCCGGTCAGACAATATGACTGAACCCCGCAGCGCCAGCTCCCCGGAAAGCAGAAGTACAGGATTCCGGCCGCGGCAAGGACAAGCTGGGCGATCCCCGGAACAAGCTCCCGGTCGGCCGCCTCCGGCCTGAGGCCCTGCAGGAAAACAAGACCCGTGTATGCCGTGACCATCACGCAGACGGAGAAGGAAAGAAAGGCGGAAACATCCTGAAAGACATAGAAGAACGCAAGCAGAACGGCGATTCCGTCGATGCGGATCGCCTTGCCGCTGCCGAATCCCGAAACGAACAGGAGGGCGAGCGGGACCAGAGCCGCCGATGCGAGGACGCAGAACAGGTTCAGGATGTTTTCCGGGAACATGCAGACCGTAAAGATCAGGAACGGGAAGGCGCAGGCAAAGACGATTCCGGACATGATGAGCCAGAGTTTCAGGAGTCCGCTCAGGAACTCTCCCGGCTGAAACGGGGAAAAGTCAAGGAAATGCTTCGAGACAAGCACCTGGAACGGACGGGCCGTCAGCATGAGGATGGAAACGGCGCAGACCGGAATGATTCCGATGAAAAGCGGAGGCGGCCACGGGTTTCTCCTGGAGCTTTCCAGCCACGCGCCGGCGGTGTAAAGCTGGTAGAGGCCGAGGATGAGCACCGGGGCGAGAACCGCATAGCTGTGTCCGGTCTGGCGCAGGGCTTTCACGAACCACGGGCTGAGCGAATCGGAAAATTTCGTATTCTCAAACATGGTCCGGCGGAGTCTCCTTTCCGCGAAGATAGACTCCGCACATGCGGAAGATGATTCCGGAGGAAGCCGCGAACGTGAGCGCGGCGAATCCGGCGCCCCACACCAGCAGGGCCGGATCCTTCAAATCCTTGAGGATCGCGAACGGGGTCGTGACCAGCAGAAAGACAACATCTTCCGTGCCGCGGAACTGCTGGGAAAAGACAAACAGGAAGAACGGGATCAGCGGCAGAGCGGCAAAGACGGCGCAGGAAACAATCCATGCGGTCCAGCCCGGAAACTTCGGGAACTTCCAGCGCAGCAGCAGCGCGATCTGCGAATAGGCGAGCGCATAGAACCCGAGGTTCAGGAAGAAGCGGGCGGCCTGGAGCATGCCGACGGAGGCCCCGCAGCACGGCATCAGGACAAGGACGTTCCCGAACAGGATCAGCTGGAAAATCCACGCAAGCATGATTCCGCCGCCCGGGCCGCTTGAGATCAGGAAGTATGCAAATCTTCCGAAGACGTTTTTCGGCGCACTCCGGAGCACGCGCTCCCCGGGACTTTCCCGTTCCCAGACTGCGGTCGAGCATGTGAGCGCAGCGATGATCGACCCTGCGGCGGCAAGTCCCGTCAGCAGGACGGCGCAGGTTTCGTTCCAGCCGCGGGGCCCCATGAGGTCGATGTTCGCGGCCGTGATCCCCAGCAGCGGCGAAAGGACAAAGATCGCCAGATGGCAGATCCGCACGGGCATCGACCGGTTGGAAAGCGGGGAACTCATCACGGCGGCCGTCCACGAGAACAGGATCAGGAACAGTGCCGCGAACAGCAGGAAGAAGAACAGCGCCGTCCATGTGAGACTGGAGTAGCGGGAAGAGGCGATTCCGCCCGTCACTCCGGCAAGGATCAGCCACCCGATGAGCGCGGCGCCGAACGCAGGCGCCCCGGACCAGCGCAGTCCGGTCGACGCGGCGAGAAGTCCCAGCTGAACCGTCATCAGCACGGGCGGGATCAGCATCAGGAGCACGGAGCCCATCATCGGAATCGAAATTCCGCGCAGGAAATATGCAATCAGCATGAAGGGAACCGTCAGCGAAAGCAGGAACGCGGTCATCACGAGCGCGCCGAGGAGTTTCCCCGAAATGATCCGGAAGGGCGTGAGGTCGGCAATCTTGGAATAATCGAGCTCCGCCAGCCGGCGTTCGGCGGAAAAGCGTTCATAGCCGCCCCATGCCGTGACCAGAAGCGTACAGCCCGTCATGCCCGCCGTCAGAATCCAGAACATCGTGCTTCCCAGCGCCTTTTCGCCCTGCTCCTGAAGGAACCGCATGAACACCAGAAGCATCAGTTCGCCGACCAGAAAAAGCCCCATGAGCGACAGCAGAATGCGGTTGTGGAAATACTGCCGCATCTCCTTGACAAACACCGGATTCAGCCGGTCGCCGGAAAAGAATTCCGCCGCCATCACTGCACCCCGCCGGTTGTGATTTTCATGAACACTTCCTCCAGGCCGAGCTCCTCGCGATGGAATCCGGTCACGGGAAGTTTCGCGGCGAAGAGGGTTCCCACAATCTCGGTCATGGTCGAATCGGTGCCTTCCACGGTCACGGCCAGCTCGCCGTCCACCCGGAGCTCCGCGCCGCGGACGGCCGGATGCTCCAGCACCTTCCTCCGGACCGCTTCCGCCGCATCCGAGGGACACCGGACCAGCAGGGCGAAATGCGGCTTCGAATCCTGCGGAGCGTCATGTTTCGCGCCGACGGCGTTCTCCAGCAGTTCGCCGATCTTTCCGGCCGAGAGCAGACGCCCCTTCTCGATGATGACCGCGCTGTCGCAGATGTCCTGAAGTTCGGAAAGGATGTGGCTGGAAAGCAGGATTGCCTTCTTCTGTCCGGAAAGGACCTTCAGCAGGGCGCGGAGCTCCAGACGGGCGCGCGGGTCGAGTCCGGCGGCGGGTTCGTCCATGATGAGCACGGGCGGATTGTGCACGAGCGAACGCGCCAGGCTCACGCGCTGCTTCATGCCCTTGGAAAGGGAGGCGAGATACTTGTACCGGATTCCGCCGAGGGCCGTGAACTCCTCGATTTCGGCGAGGGTCTTCGTGCGCTTTTCGCCTTTGAGCCCGAAACTCCGCGCGAAGAAGTCCAGATATTCCCACACCTGAATGTCCTTGTAGTCCGGGAGCGAATCCGGCATGTAGCCCACGGCGCGGCGCACGAGTTCGGGGTCGCTGACGACGGAGACGGAATCGTAGAGCACGTCGCCGGAATCCGGAGTTTCGAGCGTGGACATGACTTTGATGGTGGTGGTTTTTCCCGCGCCGTTGGGGCCGATGAATCCCACGATGTTTCCGGATTCGAAGGAAAAGGAGACTCCGTCCACCGCGCGGGCGGCGCCGAACGTCTTGACGAGATTTTCAACCTGGATTTTCATTTTTCATTCCTGTCCTGCGATTTGGAATTTTCCGATCACGGCGTGTTCGGCCCGGAGTTCGTCCGGACGGAATCCCGGCGAACAGAACACGGGCGCCGAAACCAGCGCGCTGTAATGCATCGGCGGAAGCAGTCCGGTCCAGTCGGAACGGGGCGCCGCCGACATGATCCCGTTCTGGTCGATCACGCGCTTTCTCGATTTGGTTCCGGCGGGAACGAGCGCGGCCCTGGCGCCCGCCTCGAGCGGCGCACTCAGACGGTACACCGTTCCGCCGCTCCAGACCACGCAGAGCTTCTCCACCCGGACGCCCAGTCCGTTCACGACGTTCGGGACTCCCTTCTCCAGCGTGAAGTCGAGCTTTTCGCGGTGCGGCCCGGCCGTCCGCACGGCATAATATGCCGGCATCCGGGAGCGGATCACGCCCGCTTCGCAGTTCTGTCCGCCGGTCAGCGAAAGCGAAAATTCCGAACCTTGAAGGAAATTCAGCAGATCGTCATATCCGAATTCCAGTCCGCGCGGCGGCACGGGCGCATAGACCCCGAACAGCGCTTCCGTGAAGGACATCCCCGTCGTCTGGTCGAGAAAGGTTCTTCCGAGCTCGGAACAGCGGCTGCGCCAGCCTTCGCCGAAGGTCACGAAAAGGATCACGGCGAGCGTGAACGCGAGCGCTCCCGCCGGAACGGTCGCCAGCAGAAGCATCTCCTTCCGGCGGCGTTTCAGATAAAAATAGTTGACCGGCCCGATCAGGATCACAAAAGCCAGCATGACTCCGAACAGCACGGGAAGGTTGACCTTCGGGACCGGAAGCCCCAGATTGCTCTGCCCGTTCTCCGCATGAATTCTGTCCTGCTGATTCAGCGGGTCCGTCAATGCGGTCTGGACGCCGCTCTTCGGATATTCGTTGTTTCCGGTGCGGCGTTTTCCGCTGCGCTGATCCAGGCGGAACTGCTCGATCTTCTTCGCCTCGCCCGGAGCGAACGGACGGCAGACAACGATCTTTCCGAGTCCGAAGTGTTCCGAATGGAATTCATCCTTCCCGCGCGGAACCTTTTCCGGCCAGGGCGCTTCCGGAGAAAGACACCGGACCAGAGTCCCGCCCGAAAACACCCACTGCATGACGGTCTTTTCCGTCTCCGGGGAAAACCGGTCGTCCATTCCGGTCAGAATGACCGCGAAGTCCGGCAGATAGTTCCGCAGATGCACGGGCCACTGCTCCGGAGCAAGGTCGGTGGAAACAAGATTTGAAGAGTAACTCTGCCAGACCATCCGGAAATCTTCCGCCGGAAGGGACGCGGAAACCAGAAACCGTTTTCCGCCGCGATAGGAACAGGAAAGCGGAGCCGCTTCCAGAAGTCTGTGACGCACGGGTCGGCCGTCGACGGCCACATCCAGAACCGCTCCTCCCTTCCCGCGGGAATAATAAACGGCGGGCCACCCCACGGGAGCAAAGAGTTCGATTTCGCGCATGCCGCCTGCCGGGACGGAAACTGAGCGCTCCGCGGAGACAGAAGACTCGGCCACCAGGCGGAAATTGAAATCAACGTTCGCCGTTTCCGCGCCGCGGTTCCGCACGCGGAACAGAAGTTTGGCATAGCACCCGCTGTAATATTGCGGAACAAGTCCCGGCAGACGCTCCACCGTGACCGTTCCGAACGTTTCGGCGGACGCCCCGAGGCAGAAAATCAGCAGCGCGGAAAGAAGAAAACCCTTCATCGCTTCACGGCCTCCGCGCCCTCCGGCCAGTCGATCCCGGCGGGATCCACCTTGGAAAGCAGAAGGTCAATCAGCGAATCGGAAGTCGCCCTGTCCAGCCGCGCCTGATAGTTCAGGATCAGACGGTGGTTCAGCACGGCATGGGCCACGGACTTCACGTCCTCGAACCCCGCCGAGGGCCGCCCGGCGAGCAGGGCGCATGCGCGCGACGATTCGGCCAGCGCGATCGCGGCGCGAGGCGAAGGCCCGTACGTCACGTATTTTGCAATTTCCGGCGGAACGCCCGGCGTTCCGGGGTGGCCCGCGGCGACCAGACGCGCAATGTAGTCCGCCACCGGCTCCGAAAGATGAATCTTCTCCATGGCCTGGAACAGGGCGTCGAGCCCAGCCCTGTCGAGCTTCCATTCCGGAGCGGGCGGCTCTCCGCGGCGGCGCTCCGAAATGATCTTCGCGAGGACCGCGGAGTCCACGCCCGGCACCGCCAGCTTGAAGAGGAAGCGGTCAAGCTGGGCTTCCGGAATCGGATACGTTCCCTCCAGTTCGATGGGGTTCTGGGAGGCCAGCACAAAGAACGGCTCCGGCAGCGGACGGGTCTCGCCGAGCAGCGTGACGGAGTGCTCCTGCATGGCCTCGAGCATGGCGGACTGGGTCTTGGGGCTGGCGCGGTTGATCTCGTCCGCGAGCACGATGTTGGAAAAGATCGCGCCCGGCTGGAAGACCATGCGGCGCTTCCCGTCCTCCCCCGTTTCCAGAATGCTCCCGCCGAGGATGTCCCCCGGCAGAAGGTCGGGCGTGAACTGGATGCGCTTGAACCGGAGCGAAAGCAATGCGCCGAGGGCCTTCACAAGCGCGGTCTTGCCGACGCCCGGAAGTCCTTCCAGCAGGACGTGTCCCCGCGAAAGGATTCCGATCATCAGCAGACGGTGCACCTCGTGGTGCCCCAGCAGAATCTTGTCCAGTTCCTCCAGCACGCGGTTCGCGTTTGCGGAAGCGGGAGCGAGTTCTTCGGGAGAAATGAGTTCGGGCATGTTATCGGTTCTCCGTTGGTTGGGTGTTTGTGAAATAGTGCCGGACCGCGGCACGGTGTTCGGGGCGGACGGACTGCGGGCGCGCATCGAACGCGGCCTTGCCGGAAAGGGTTCCCGCCTTCGCGGATTCGGCCTTGAGATTCGAGCTGTCCGGCGCCATGCGGAACTCCGCGACCGTTTCGCCGCGGGGCTGTTTCCCGACGGCCGTCTCCGGAAGGGAAAGGTCCGCCATGCGTCCTTTGTAGTCCGGAGCCGCTCCGGAAAGCTGAAGATCGGCATCGCCGCGCCCGCGCGAGACTCCGCCCTTTCCCGGGGCGCCGGAACCTTCCCTGCAGAGTTCGCCGTTTTCCTCCGCGTTGGCCTTGAGCCATTCTTCGAGTTCGGAATTTTCTCCGGACGAGCCTTCGCCCGGCTTCCGGCACGCGCCGGAGGAGCAGAGTTTCTTCTCAGCGAGCTTCTTCAGCTGTTCGGCGAGCTCCTTCGAACGGGCCTTCATGGCCTTGGAAAGGGCGCTGCGGTCCTCGGCGGAAAGTCTGGAAGGGTCGATCCCCGTCTTCGAAAGAAGTTCCGCAAGGGCAGGGTCTTCGCCGGAAAGTTTTTTCATCAGGGAGGAGAGCTGCTCCGAGGCTCCGGCGGAAGGAGTCTCCCCGAGATTGTCGAGCGTCTTCGAAAGGTTGTCGAGCGTTTCGGCGGAACGGACGGCCGCAGCAGCGGCCTGTTCGCCCGCGGCGGCGATCTTCGAGTTCAGGGTGTCCAGAATCTCATAGGTCCGGGCGGAGTCTCCGGCGTCGTTGCGCTCCGCCAGTTCGGAAATATGCTTCCGCGCCTCGGCCAGGTCCTTTTCCGGCAGGAGCGACTCCTGTTCCAGAACTTCGAGCTTCTCGCGGAGACCTTCCGCCTGACGGGAAACGTCAAGCCGGCGCTTCTGTTCCGGCTCGGAAAAACGGCTGACGGGAACCGCCGCGGCCGCCGCAAGGAATGCACCCGAAAGAATCAGCGGAAGCAGAAATTTCGTCCACTCGAACCGGAAGCGGATTTCCGGCACGGCGGGAAGAATCCGCTCCCACGGCCCGAGCGGAAGTTCCGCCGAACTTGCAAGCAGTCCGCCCGCTCCGGAGGCCGAATCCAGCCAGACCGTCAGCCGTTCCGCGGAGGGCGCCTTCGTCCGGAATGCGGCATACGCGAGCGCGCAGAGGATCCCGGTCAGGACCGCGCATGCGGAATCCGCACCGCTCCACCCGGAAAGCAGACGCGCGCCCAGAATCACGGCGCCCGCGGCAAAGCACACGGGCGGCAGGGCGGAAAGCAGACGCCGGGCAAATACGGCGGAAAGCAGAATCCGCCGGAGCCTGCGGGCCTGTCGTGCAAACTGTTCCCGTTCCGCCATTCCGACGTCCTTATTCCTAAATGCGCCGGTCGAGCGCGCGGTAGTTCACGGCTTCGAAGATGTGTTCCACCTGAATGTCCTTGGAACCGTCGAGGTCGGCGATCGTGCGGGAAACGCGGAGAATGCGGTCGTAGGCGCGGGCGCTGAGCCCCAGTTCGTTGATCGTGTGGCGGAGCTGGTTTCTGGCGGCTTCATTCACGGCGCAGAACTCGCGCAGGTGCTTCGGCTCCATATACGCGTTGCAGGTGACGGATTCGCCTTTGAACCGTTCGTTCTGGATGTTCCGCGCGGCAATCACGCGGGCGCGGATGGAGGCGCTCGACTCGCCCGGAGGCGAATTCAGCAGTTCGTTGTCCGTGAGCGACCCCACGGAGACATGCAGGTCGATCCGGTCGAGCAGCGGCCCGGAGATTCTGCCGCGGTATTCGGCAATCCGTTTGCTTCCGCAGTGGCAGACCCGGCGGGGATCGCCGAAGTGACCGCAGGGACACGGGTTCATGGCGGCCAGCAGCAGGAAGCGGCAGGGAAAT
>CAZHPP010000112.1:0-9636 GCA_964534535.1 uncultured Victivallales bacterium
AGGGGGAAAACCGGTAGGGTTTGCCCCCTGGTCGACAGGTGTCGACAAGAAAACGAGCGCAAAAAATTGAATTTTTTGCGCAGGGTGCAGGGCTCTTTGAGTCCTGCCGAGGGTTCAAGGGGCGAGCAGCCCATTGGAAATGTATTACAATCAGTCATCACTCAGATCAGCGGACGGAGTTCTGGAAGAGTTTCGGGAGCTCCTCCTGGAACGAGGTGAAGATTTCCGATTTTTCGGAACCGCCGGAGATTCCCGTGATGCGCACCTTGATTATACGGTTCTCGAACGGGAAAACGGTCAGGATCGCAGGACGCGGAACCTCGTTGTCCAGAGCCAGTTTGAAGAAGGCGGTCCGCCAGCGCACGCCGCGGAAGATGGTCGAACTTTCAGAAACGAGCTCGACGGTGTTCACGGGATGGCGTCCGGCCAGATGCAGCAGGGACTCCTTGGCGCCGCGGTAATGGCGTTCGGCGTCGCTGTCGGAAAGTGCCTTGCGGACGGCCGGAGTGAGCGTGTAGATATAGATGTCGGCGCTGGAACCGTCATGGGCCGCATAGCGCACCACGGTGCCGATCATGGGGTTGGCCCATTCGCGGACTTCCGTCTTGCGGAAATGCGCGATCGCCGGCGGGAAGGAGATTCCGATGGATTCGGCGACATAGGCCTCCGTTCCGGGGCGATGGTGCTCCTCGACGGTGGAAGCAGACACGGCATAAGCCGTCCCCCACAGCAGCAGAAACACAATCAGACCGGAACGGTTCATGATTTTCAGTCTTCCGGGTAAAGGCGGCCGTGCCAGAATTCCAGCTGGGAGGCGACCTGGCCGAACCCGGTGCCTCCGTAAGATTCACGAAGAGAAATCGCCGAGACCGGCGAGAAAAGCTTCAGCATGTCAGCATCCGCTTCCGGGATGACCGTGCGCATTTCGCGCAGGGAGATCCTGTTCATGGGCTTTCCATGGTCGGCGCAGTATTTGACCAGGGCGCCTACCTTGTGATGGGCATGGCGGAACGGAACGCCCTTGCGCACGAGCGCTTCGGCGAGGTCGGTGGCCATCAGTCCGGGATCGGAGGCAGCTTCGAGCATCCGCTTCGGATGGGTCTTCATGGTGGAGATCATGCCGGGATAGACGGAAAGGATGGCGAACACAGTGTCGATCGAATCGAACAGCGGCTCCTTGTCCTCCTGGAGGTCGCGGTTGTAGGTCATGGGGAGGCCCTTGCAGAGCGTGAGGAGCGCCACGAGATTGCCGTAGACGCGTCCGGTCTTGCCGCGGGAAAGCTCGGCGATGTCGGGATTCTTCTTCTGGGGCATCAGGCTGGAGCCGGTGCAGTAGGAGTCCGCGAGTTCGATGAAGGAGAACTCCTGGCTCATCCAGAGAATGATGTCTTCGGAAAGACGCGAGATGTGCATGCAGAAGATGGCGAGCGCGGAAAGCATTTCGCAGACGAAGTCGCGGTCGGCCACGGAATCCATGCTGTTGCGGGTGACGGCGGGGAAATCGAGCTGGCGGCGCACATATTCGCGGTCGATGGGAAGCGTGGTTCCGGCGATCGCGCCGGAGCCGAGGGGCATCACGTTGAAGCGCCTGCGGCAGTCCGACATGCGCCCGATGTCCCGCTCGAACTGTTCGATGTAGGCCAGGAGATGGTGAGCGAAAAGGACCGGCTGCGCGTGCTGCATGTGGGTGAATCCGGGCATGATGACGTCGCGGTTTTCCTCGGCCTTGCCGAGCAGGGCGCGCTGGAGGCCGGCGACGGCTTCGATGAGCTCGTCCACGGTATCGCGGAGATAGAGACGGATGTCGAGCGCGATCTGGTCGTTGCGGCTGCGTGCGCTGTGGACACGCGCGCCTTCGTCGCCAAGGGCCTTGATGAGCTCGGTTTCGATGTGCATGTGAATGTCCTCGAGGGACTTGTCGAACCTGACCTTGCCGTCGTCCATGGCCTTGACGATCTTGGAAAGCTGGCGGATGATGGCGTCCGCAGACTTTTTGGGGATGATTCCCGTGGCACCGAGCATGGCGGCATGGGCCTTGCTTCCCAGAGCGTCGTGCCGGTAGAGGCGCTTGTCATAGGAAATGGATTCCGTGAAATTCTGAACGCTTTTATCGGCTTCGCCGGAAAATCTGCCGCTCCACAGTGCCATTGTACGCAACTCCAAATCTTGTATTATTTGCCGGAACATTCGTTGAGAATGTCCGAGAATTCATCCATTCCGACCGAATCGAGGTTTTTGCCGCGGGCAGCGAGTTTTTCATTGACCTTGATGGCGGTTTCGGTCATATGTTCGTGAGTTTCCTCCGAGCCGCCGACCAGCACGAAATTATCACCTTTCGTGATGCGCTTGTGCCCGTCCCTGTTGTCAAGGCCGAGCCCCAGCATGAGCGCTTTCGATTTTTTATCCATGATTCCGCTGTCTCCGTATGCAGGAAAAATAGCTCCTTTTGACGAAATTTCAAGAGGATGCAATTATTTTTTCGGGAAATGCCGCGAAGGACAAGACTGCCAAAACTCCGGCTCCGTTCGTCAGACATGTCGGACAAGTCGGACTCGTCCGACAAATGAGTGGAAGAACATGCACAACAGATCTGTGAAAGGCGTTCAAGGCTCTATAAGAACACTTTTGTCATCGCTGCCGCGAAGCTGTTTTCAGCAAAAAACATGTTTTTTCAAAAAAACAAGTTGCGTTTTGTTCATTCTGTGTTATATTAAATTTGTCGTTCATGCCGAATGCAGAACCGGATCAAACCAGTTTTTTCAGCGGTGTGAAGTTCCATCCAGGGATGCGTTTGAACGTGTTCCTCAACAACAAACAATCCGAAAAACGGAGGAAAGAAACAAATGAAAAAACAACTGATCGGACTCGGAATGATCGCCGCGCTCGCACTTGCGGCGGAACCTGCTGCCGCACCGGCCGCCAAGACCGCTGCTCCGGCCGCAAAAGCCGCCTGCACCCAGACTGTACAGCCTGCCTGCAAGGACGCCAAGGCCGCATGCAAGGACGCTTCCAAGAACGCCAAGGCCGCATGCAAGGATGCGAAAGCCGCATGCAAGGACGCCAAGACTGCCTGCAAGGCCGCATGCAAGGACGCCAAGACCGCATGCAAATGCGGAAAAGCCAACTGCAGCTGCGCGAAGCAGGCTGCCGCCAAGACCACGGTCGCCGTCAAGGCTGCTCCGGCCAAGGCTGCTCCGGCCGCAAAGCCGGCTCAGGCTCCTGCGAAGAAGTCCTGGTGGAATTTCTGGGACTGAGCCTTTTATTCTGTCCGATGCGGGACTTCCGGAGACGGAAGCCCCGTTTTTTTTTGCGTCTTTCGGCGGCAGGACATTGCCATTTGTCCGGAACGGTGCTATATTTTCCTGTTTTGAACCATCCAACGGAGAACCAGCCATGGAAAAAATCGAACTTCAGATCTGCTGCGGAACGACGTGCTATCTGCTCGGCGCGGCGGATTTTCTCAAACTCCGGGACATCATGCCGGAAGAATGGAAAGACTGCGTGGAGGTTTCCGCGCTCCCCTGCATGAACTGCTGCGACGATTCCGCGCTCGGGCGCGCCCCGTTCGTCAGGATCAACGGCGAAGTGATGTCCAATGCCACGCTCGAAAAAATCTTTGACGCCGTCAATCCGCTGGTCCGCGCGCGGAAAGGGCTTGCGCAATGAGCAACGGCGCCGAGCGGCTCCGCCGCGAACTCATGATCCGCGTCGTGCGCGGATTCTTCAGCGGGACTCTGTCTGCCTCAATCGACCGTTTTCCGCGCACGATCTGTCCCCAGTTCAATGAACCGTTCCGCTGCTGCGTGTGGCATGACCGCGAGGTCCTGCGGAACCGTCTGCTGACCCTGCTCGGATTCGCCTGCGACGACGGGGACGACGGGTCGAAGCCTCTTCACGAGTATCTTGCCGAAGCCGAAGCCGGACTTCCGAGGCCGGAAACCCCGCTCACGGTCTGCTCCTCCGGCTGCGCCGGATGCCCCGAGGCGAAGATCAACGTCACCTCCAACTGCCGCGGATGCTTTGCGCGTCCGTGCGTCTTCAACTGTCCGAAGGGCGCGATCACCGTATCCGACCGGCACGCGCATGTGGATGATTCCAAGTGCATCAAGTGCGGGAAATGCCTGACCGTCTGCCCCTTCAACGCGATCATCAGGACGCGCGTCCCGTGCGAGGAAGCGTGTCCGGTCGGCGCGATCCGCAAGAACGAACACGGCGTGGCTCAGATCGACTTTGGAAAATGCGTCTTCTGCGGAAAATGCTACTCGAAATGTCCATTTGGCGCCGTGATGGAGCGTTCGGAACTGTTTCAGGTCATGCGCGCATTGAAGGCGGGAACGCCGCTGATCGCGCTGATCGCGCCCTCGGCGCAATTTCAGTTCCCCGGCGGAATCGAACGTCTGTTCAGCGCGGTCGTGAAGACCGGGTTCCGTGACGTGATGGAAGTGGCCCTGGGCGCCGAACTCACCACGCGGAACGAGGCCGCCGAATTCATCGAGCGCATGCGCAAAGGCGAAAAGCTCATGACGACCTCCTGCTGCACGGCGTGCGTGGAACTTGTGCGCAGGCATGTGCCGGAACTCGCGAAAAGCGTCTCCACGACGCCAAGCCCCATGAAATTTGCCGGAAGACTCGCGCGGGAAAAATATCCCGATTCGAAGACGGTCTTCGTCGGTCCGTGCATCGCCAAGCGCTACGAATCGCTGCACGCGCCGGAAATCGATTTTGTGCTGACGTTCGAGGAACTGGGCGCGCTGATGGCGGGCCTGGGGATTGACGTGATGAGTCAGGCGCCATGGCCTCTGCCCCGCCCCGCAATCGCGACGGCGCGCAACTTTGCCAGGAGTTGCGGCGTGACCGAGGCCGTCCTGAAGGAACTGCTCGGCGACAGCGGCGACGTCAAGTCCGATTCGAAATTCCTGAACGGGATCGATGCCCGCTCCGCCCGGCTTCTGGCCGCCTATGCGGCGGGAAAAATGCCTGGCAATTTCCTGGAGATGATGGCATGTTCCGGAGGATGCGTTTCCGGTCCGTGCTCGCTCGTGAAATGAGCCGTCTGCTCAGTGTTTCCGGAAAATCTCGATCACGTCGTTGACCCTGTGGATCGTGTCGTTGAGGTTGTTCGGGTCGAGCATCTTTTTTCCGTTCAGGACCAGGAACTGCGTCATGGACTGCCGGAGCAGGAATTCCGGCGAATTCACGGTGCCCTGCATCAGGATCGGGACAATGATCCCCACGGCCGTCATCCGAGAATTGAGCCGGAGCGAGGAATCCGCAAGTCCGACGGAAGCATTCAGTTCTTCCCGCTGGATGACGGAACCCGTGAAATTGAATTTGCGGAACACGGCCTGTCCGCCGGAAACAAGGATGTCGCCTGTGCCCGAATCGAAGTTCAGCGTCTTTTCGCCGTTCAGAATTTGGGTCAGACCGGAGGAAAAAGTCTGAATTTCATTACTCAGGCCGGAGACCTTGCCCATGTTCGCCGTCAGCTGAGGCGTCATTTCGAGCGGCAGGCACACCAGCCGCACCGCGGGGGAATTCTGAGCGGCAGGGACAGAAATCTTCACGTCGGAAACCTTGAAGCTCAGGACTCCGTTGAGGTTCCGCGCCATTTCCGGCCGGGAAAAGCCTTTTCCGCGGAACCGGAAGCTGAGCGTATCAAACATGCCGGAGGCCGCCGGAGTGCCGCCGTTCCCGGGAACAGCCGCCAGCAGCGGCGTGAACGGCATGCGCTCAAGGCCGGATTCGACATAAAAGATCCAGCCGTCCGAAGCGCCGGCATCCAGCGCAAGATCCAGAAGCGCGGAACGCCCGTTCACCTGGAAATCGGGTTTGTGAATTTCAATGGCGTTTCCGCGGATCACGGCACTGCCGCCGACCGATGCCGCAAATCCGGGCGTATAGGTGATCCCTGCAAGCTTGAACTTGACAACGCCGTTGTACGCTGAAAGATTCAGGGCGCCCGGCACCGATCCTGCGGGAACGGCAGGCACGGCGGCGGGCTGCGCGGCCGCACCGGCATTTTCTTCCGCCCCGGCCGCGGGAGTCCGCCGGAACAGTGCGGCAAACTTCTGCAGCGCCAGCGCATCGATCGCGGAGGAACGGAGTTCCGCACCCAGATACGGCGGCTTCTTCGAATGATCGGTCTGATATTCTCCGGCCGCCGAGAGATCCAGCACGGACGACTCTCCGATTTTCATGGCGAGTCCGCTTTTCGTCACCCGGATGATTTTATCCTGAAGCATGAATTCGAACGATCCCTTCAGGCCGGCTCTGGAATTCTTTCCGCTTTCCCATTCGGGAAGGACCAGATTACGGACCTCGAACGAGGAAACGCATTGCCGGTTCCGGAATGCGAGGTCGCACAGGGCCTCGAGCCCGGAAACGTCCAGTTTTTCCGGGACCGACACGGAAAACGCACGGAACCACGGAGCGGCAAAGAAATCAGCATGAACGGAAAGCTCCGGAGCCACGCCCTCGCGGAACGGATACATTCCGGAAACTTCCAGGGTCGATGTGGAATGCTCCGGTCCGAACACGTTCAGGGAAGCCTTCTCAATGGAGAATGCGGATTCGGAAACAGCCCCCTTGAACGAGGCGCACGCGCCCCAGGCGCCGGTGACCGAGTTCAGGCTGCCGGAAAACGCCCCGCCCTTCGCCCCGTCAAGGGTAAAGGTCGTTTCATTTTTCAGGACGGGAAACCGGGCAAAGAACCGGCCGTCCGTGAGCGCCCCGGGATCGGTGACGGTCGTGTCGAACGTGAGAGCGCAGGAAGGCGTTGCTGGCGTGAAATTCCCGGAAATGCCGCAGCGGACTCCCTTCGCGGCGGAGCCGAGAAGGACGCGGGAATCGGAAAACGTGAAAACGCCGGAAGCCGCGTTCGCACGGAGCGAAACCGCCAGCGGCGCAATTCCGCATACGGCGAGATCGCTCATGGCGTCCAGAGAAAGTCTGTTTTTTTCGGAAACGAGGAGCAGGGTCAGCTTTTCACGGCCTTCCTTTCTGCCGAGGAAGCGCAGAGGAAGTCCGGTTGTGCGGAGAGTGAACGCCGGGAATGCGGACCAGTCGCCGACTTTCCAGCCCGGTTCCGGAAGGACGAAGTCGGCCATGAGGACGCTGTCGGATTTGAGGTTCAGTCCGGCGGAGGAGATTTCCGTCTCTCCGGAACGGAGCCTTCCGGATGCGGAGATGCTCCAGTCGAGTTCCGGCTTCGGGACGGTGAAAATGGAAGAAGCGCGGACCATTCCGGAATAGCGCGCCTTGAACCGGTCAAGCCCGGCCGAGGCAAAGGCGAACGTGCATTTTCCGGAAACTCCGGAAGATTTGATTCCCAGCTCGGAAAGCACGGCATCCGCCATCGGCGACCCGGGGATTTCGAGCGTGATCTTTCCGGAACAGTCGCCGTTCGACCCGTTGAATTCGCCGGTTCCGGAACCTTTCATCAGAGGGGCCTTCGTCCTGTCAGAGGCTTCCAGGAAGCACCGGGCGATTTTCAGTTTTTTTCCATCCGTGACTCCAGCGGCTCCAGCGGAAAACGCCCAGCGCGAACCGGCCGGGACCAGAGGCCCGGAAACAGAAGCGGCACCCGTCTCCAGCCGGAAGTCGAACGAGGCGGGAATGACTCCGGAAGCCGGCATCCTTCCGTCGAGCTTCAGGGAAAGCGGCGCCGGGGCAAATTCCATTCTGCCGAGCTTTCCGGAAGTCACGGCCTTTCCGGAGATCCGGAACTGGCTGCCTGCGGCAAGATCTTCCAGGGAAAGTTCCAGATTCTCAAGCGTGAATTTCTTCTCTCCGTACTCAAGGAAAAAGTCGCCGTCCGAAATCTTCAGGTGTTTCAGTTCGACGGGGAGCGTGCCGGGAACGGCCGCAGAAGATGGATTCTTGCGGCGCGCGGGAGCCGCATGCGGGGGTTCCCCTTCCGGAGCGCTGTTCCTGAATTCGAGGCTGTCGAGCTCCAGGGAATCGACCGTGAGTTTCCGCGTGAACAGGAACCGGATCAGCCGGGCGGAAACCCGCAGCGAATCCAATTTCGCCTCGAACCCGGTGCCCGCCGCTGAAATCTTGTTCGCGGAGAATGTTTCCCCGAACAGCAGGGAGATTCCGGAGCACTCGCCCTTGAGGTCAATCCGGCAGTGCGCCTTATCCGCCGCCAGCGGGACCCACAGATTCCGCACCGAATACGAACTGAGAAGAAAATTGTACGCCGCAATCAGGACCGCGGCAAGGACTCCGGCCGCAACGAGCGCTCCGCGGAGTTTCGGATTCATGTGCTTTTTCATTGCCATGCTCCCTTTCGCGATTATTTTCCGCCGAAAATATCGTCAAGCGAAAGCCTGCGGACTTCCCCGTATTTCTGAAGTTTCGGAATGAATTCCTTCGGGACTTTCCCGACGACCACGATATCGTATTTCAGTCCGGCAAGTTCGGAATCGAAGAACTTTGCAAGGGCGGCCGGAGTCATCTTTTCGAGGTCCGCATAAATTTTCCCGCGGCAGTCCTGCGTCATGCCGGTCCTGCGGAGTTCGCGCTCGAAATCAAAGACGGCAAGTCCGTATTTCCGGTTCATTTCCATGGACTTCATCTGGGCGGCCTTCGCATTTTCAAAACGCGGCGGATAGAGCGGCATCTTATGCAGAAGCCCCAGCATGGCGTCCGCGGCATCCATCAGCTTGTCCGGCTGGGTCCCGAGCATCATGAGGGAAACAAAGTTCCGTCCCTTCTCCATGGGATTCTGGTATTCGCCTCCGGCGCTGTAGGCCAGTGCGCGCGACTCGCGGATTTCCTGGAACACGATCCCGTCGAGCCCGCCGCCGTAATATTCATTGAAGAGCGCGGCAGGAGCCGTTTTCGCCATGTCGAACTTCGAACCGGTCGAGGCGAACGCAGCGATCAGCTGGACGGAATCCCGGTCGACCAGGAGGACCCGCGGGGCCTTCACCGGAACAGGCAGATAATCTTTGTGCGGAGCGACCGGCCCGGCAGGAGTAAACGCAAACTTCGTCCCCTTGACATCCGCAAGCACGGAATCAAGTTTTTCCGGTCCGGAGTAAACGAGCGTCACGTTCGATTCGCTCATGATTTTCCGGATTCCGGCGACCAGTTCCGCCGGGTCCCTGGCTTCAATTTCAGCCCGGGAGGGAATGTCCGTATATCGGTTGTGTTCTCCATAAAGCGCATAAATCGCCGCGCGGAAGAAGATGTCCTGCGGATTTTTTCTTGCAATGGCGCGCTGGCGCATGACGGTGCGGACAAAATCAGTCCATGCCTTCCGGTCCGGCTTCGCCGAGGAGACGAAATGGAACAGGAGTCCGAGCGCGGGACGGAAGCTGGCCGCCGGCCCGGAAATGTCGAACGATGTGCCGTGCTTGCTGCTCGATGCGGAAAACGTGACTCCGAGCTTGTAAAATTCACGGCGGAGTTCTTCGGCGGAATAGCGGTCCGTGCCGAGATATTCGAAATAGCGGACGGCCAGGTCGTTGAACCGGTCATGAAGCGTTCCGTAATCGGAAACGAGCCGGAAGTCGAACAGCTTCGTGTTGGCGATCCGGTTCACATGGCGGAGGGTCGCTCCGGAGGGCAGCTTCACGGTCGAAATGTCGCGGTCGAAGTCGATCTTCTCAAGCGGGAGCGGCGGTTCCG
>CAZHPP010000113.1:0-9635 GCA_964534535.1 uncultured Victivallales bacterium
AGAGGTTGGAGATGGCTGTCATTGGAATTATTTTCCCAGAATTGCGAAGGCCTGCATCATGAGCGGCCCCAGGAGGATCAGGAACACGGCCGGCATGATGAAGATCACGATCGGGAAAAGGATCTTCACGGGGACTTCGTTCGCAAGCTTTTCAGCCAGCGCGAAGCGTTTCACGCGGAGCTGGTCGCTCTGGATCTTCAGGAGCGCGCCGATGCTCACGCCCATTTCGTCCGCCTGGACGATCGCGTTCACCACGCTGGAAAGTTCGGGCTGGCGGATCCGGTCGGCCATTTCGAGAAGGGCCTGGCCGCGCTTCTTGCCGAGCTGGATTTCCTGCAGGGCGCGTGCGAGCTCGTCGCCGAGGGCGTCCGGCTTGCGCTTCGGCAGGATGTCCCGGAGCGCGGAAAGGAAATCCTTGCCGGCTTCGACGGAAAGGGTCAGCAGGTCGAGCACGTTGGGGAGCGCCCGGAAGATGTCGCTGTGGCGTTTCCGGACGGCCTTGACCAGCCAGATTCCGGGATATACGGTCAGCAGGGCGAAGATCAGAAATCCGGTCATGGCGTTTCCGGAGAAGGCCAGCAGGAGCGCAAGCGCAGCGCCCACAGCCGCGAGCACGGCACGCATGGAAAGAAAGCGTTCGGCGGAAACGGTCTGCTCGAAGCCGGACATGGCGAGCTGTTCGGCGGTTTTTTTGCGGAGTTCGGCAAAAGCGGGCGCCCGGACGAGCGGAAGCGCATTCGGGGAAAGCAGCAGGGCGAGCCGGAACACGATCGGCAGACGGGCCCGCTCATAGGATCCGGCGCTTTCCTCCTTTTCGATGCGCATGTCGGCCAGGACGGAGAACAGGACGTCCGCGGCGCAGAATGCCGCGATTCCGGCGCAGAGCGCGGCGGCGAGCGGAACAATGAAATCCGGCATCGGGGGTTCTCCTTTCAGATGTTCACGGTTGTGATCTTGCGGATGACCAGGAACCCGCAGACGTCGAGCACGAGTGCGGCCAGCATGATCCCGACTCCGAGAATCGAGGCAAAGAAGGAATCCATCATGTCCGGCGCGATCTTCGCGATGGCGATGATGAGCAGCAGCGGCATGACTCCGATGATTTTTGCCTGGAGCTTGCCCATGGAGGTCATGGCGTTGAGCTTGCGCTGGATGCGGAGCCGTTCGCGGATGACGGCGGCGAGGCGTTCGAGCACGGTCGTGAGTTCGCCGCCCGTCTGCCGCGCGGTGTTGATCGCCGTGGCCACGAGCGTAAAGTCGCTCGAACCGATCCGCACCGCCATCTTGTCCCGCGCCGTTTCGAACGGGACTCCCAGACGCAGTTCCTGCGTGAGGAGCGTGAATTCGTAGGAGATCGGGTGGCGGTTCTCGGAGGCAATGATTCCGAGCGCCTGGATGATGGAAAAGCCCGCCTTCAGCGAACTGCTGATGGAAAGCAGGGCGTCTTCGAGCTGTTCGTTGAACTGGTCGAAGCGTTTCTTCTTGAGATAGCGCAGGTAAAGCCGCGGGGCCGGGAAGGCGGCGCATGCCGCAAGGAATCCGGCAAAGCAGCATTTCGTCACGGTGGGCTGGTCGGTCAGCAGGCACAGCAGCCCGATCGCCAGAAAGATTCCGAGCGCCGCGAACGCCAGACTGATGTCGAACACGCGTCCGGGCGGCATGGAAATCAGCACGTCGTCATATTGGAGCGCCGTTTCGTGGATGTACCGTTCCTTGTATTTTGCGGAGGTTTCCGAAAGGAAATTCACCACGACGAACGTGGAAAATACCACGCACAGCGCCGAACAGGCGCTCGCGATGACCAGCAGATTGGCGGAAATGAATTCGTTCATTCGCGGGGTTCCTCCTTGATCATGCCGTCGGAGAAGATGGAGATGTCGAGCGGAATTCCGGCGCGGTGGATGTCCTCCATGAACGAGGGCAGGCTTCCGGTCGGCACGTGGCGTCCGACCATCTTGCCGTCGGGCGACCAGCCGTCCTGATGATAGACGAAAATGTCCTGCATGGTGATGATGTCGCCTTCCATGCGGGTGATTTCGGAGATGTCGACGACCTTGCGGGAGCCGTCCTTTTCGCGGTTGATCTGGACGATGATGGAGATGGCGGAGGCGATCTGTTCGCGGATGGCGCGGAGCGGCAGGTCGAATCCGGCCATGAGGACGAGCGTTTCAAGCCGGGCGAGGGCGTCGCGCGGGGAGTTTGCGTGGATGGTGGTGAGGGAGCCGTCGTGGCCTGTGTTCATGGCCTGGAGCATGTCGAGCGCCTCGCCGCCGCGGCACTCGCCGATGACGATCCGGTCGGGACGCATCCGCAGGGAGTTGCGGACGAGGTCGCGGATGGCGACTTCGCCTTTGCCCTCGATGTTGGGCGGCCGGGCTTCGAGCCGGACCACATGTTCCTGGCGCAGCTGAAGTTCGGCGGCGTCTTCGATCGTGATGATCCGTTCCGTGTTCGGAAGGAATCCGCTCAGGATGTTCAGCAGGGTCGTTTTTCCGGAACCGGTTCCGCCGGAGATCAGGATGTTCTTGCGCATCTTCACGCAGACATCCAGGAACTTCGCCATGTTCGGTGAAAGCGAGCCGAAGGAAACCAGGTCCGAGATCTGAAGCGGATTCTTTGCGAATTTCCGGATCGTGATCGAAGGCCCGACCAGCGAAAGCGGCGGAATGATCGCGTTCACGCGGGAGCCGTCCTTGAGCCGGGCGTCGACCATGGGGGAACTTTCGTCGATGCGGCGGCCGAGGGGAGAAACGATCCGTTCGATGGCGGAGACGACCTGCTGGCTGTCCGCGAACGCGGTGTCCGTCTTGTAAAGGACTCCCTTGCGCTCCACATAGACCTGGTCGGGGCCGTTGACCATGATTTCGGAAATGTCGTCCATGGCGATCAGGTCTTCGAGCGGGCCGAGCCCGATCGCCTCGTGCACAAGTTCGCGTTCGATGTTTTCCACGGAAAGTCCGGGCGGGAGCGGAACGGAAAGGGAGCCCATGATCTCGTGGATGGTCTTGCGGGCCTGGGCTTCAAGCGCGCTGGCGTCGGCGCCGGCCATGGCCATGCGCTTGAGATTCAGCCGCTTGAGAAGTTCGGCATGGGCAAGCTTCTTGATCTGCTGGACGAGCGGACGCGCGGATTCTGGAATTCCGGAAACGGCGAGCACCGGGATCTTCCTGTGCTCGGCCCCGGTGAGATTGTCCTTCTTCTTCTGTGCGGCCTGAGGCTGAACGGCGGGGACTGCCTTCGGCTTCGGTGCGGCCGGGTTCGCCGGGTCGCCGAGCATGCAGAGTTCCAGCTGGGCGATCCTGACGACGGAGCCCGGAGGCGCGGAGGCGCTTTCACGCGGGGCCAGCGTGCGGCCGTCGACGGAGACTCCTCCGCCGAGATCGGTCACCGTGAGCCCGTTCTGGTCCACAACGAACTGGCAGTGCCGCGGCAGCACGCCGGGCAGCGGCAGCTGGATGTGCGCCGCGGGGCTCGACCCGACGCGATAGACGCCTTCCACCAGACGCATCTTTTCATCCGGTGCGCCGGCGCGCCGCAGAAGAATTTCGTACATGGATTACAGTCCTCCGGAAGCGCTTTTCTGTTTGCGTTCGCGGTTGTAGCGGTCGAAGTTCTTTTCCAGGAATTTCCAGTTGATGCTCTGGAGGTCGTCGGTGATTTCGGACTCCTCGTAGTTGCGGAGGCTCATCTGGACGCGCCCCTTCTGCGTGGCGAAAATGACCATTTCGACTTCTCTGGGCGTGAGTTCGAGCGTGACGGTGCCGTAGCTGCGGGGGCCGGCGTTCTGGCCGGGGGCGCGGAGCCCGTAGTCGTTCCCGACCGCAATCACGCGGACCCGCTGGAGGATCGTGAGCGTGATCGTGTCAAGCGAACTGTCCCCTCGCATGTCCGGGAACTTGAACGTGCCGATCAGGTCGACGTAGTTGTTGGGCTGGACGAGTCCGGCCACGGAGGCGGTCTGGTCGACCGAGATCGCGATTGCGCGGTAGCCCGGCTGGATCATCCGCGTGACGCCGTCGCGTCCGGCCGTGATCGAATCCTGCAGGTCGTTCCAGTGGACGAGGTTTCCCTTCGGGATGGGGAACTGCGCCTTTCTGCCGATGACCTGGTTCTTCTGGGAAAGGGGAACTTCGAGGCTGGTGGCGAGCTGGGAGGCGAACCGCTTGGTCCGGACTCCCTTCATCATGTCTTCCGTGATGACTTCGTTTTCGGAAATGTCTCGGGTGGCCTGGAGCAGGTCGACGTCGCGCACGGCCGCCTGAATCTTTTTCTTTTCCTGGTTGATCTGATGATAGGTGAGCATGAACGCCATCAGTCCGAAAAAGACGGCGGCGAGAAGAAGCAGTTTCTGTTTCATTGATTGCAGTCTCCCGATTTTTCAGCAGTATTTCCGAATATACACTCTGAAAATGATTTTTCCAGAGTTCCGGAAAAGAAAAATCAGCGTCCCTTGGAAAGACGGTCGAAAAGCGAGAGTTTCGAGCGGAGCACGTCCTTCTCGGAATCGGAAAGTCCGGGGAACTGGGTCAGCAGTCCGAGATAGGTTTCGCTTTTCGTGTTCAGCCGGGAGACGTGGCCGTCGCAGTAAAGCACGAACGTATAATTGCCGTGGTTTTTCAGCTTTTCGATGGCGAGCGGCATGGCGGATGGGTTCTTCGGGGAAAGCCCGCCGAGATAGAAATATGCCACGTTCGTTTCCGTGAGCTTTCCCTGCGGGGCGGGATATTTTACGCTTTTGCAGCCCAGAATCCTGCTGTCAAGGGAGATTCCGGAATCGCGGAGTTCCTGGAGTCCGGCCGCGCCGTCGGCCTTCGGATAGGCGCCGTGGTCGTTCCGGAACATTTCGAGTGCGAGTCCCAGCTGTTTGAGATTGGCGTCGCAGCTGATGCCCTGGGCTGTCTTTTTCGCTTTTGCGAGTGCGCCGAGATATTGCGCCTGAACAGGAACCGCGGCCGCAAGCGCCGCAAGAATCACCATGGATGCAAAAAGACGTTTCATTTCCGGACCTCCTTAATTTTTTGAATACGGTTAATTTATTCCGGAATTCGTCAAATGCAAGGCGCAAACAGTTTTCATGCCGGAATGAGGTTCCCGGACGCATACTGCCTGCCGTCGCTGCTGACATAGACGGATGCTTTTTCGAGACCTGTTTCCAGTTCCGGCCTGGAGACGTTGATCTTGTCGGAGTCTATGACGATCCTTCCGAGGTCGGACGGAGACCCGAGTTTGAATTCGACTGCGGTGCGGGTGTATGGAAAGGCCAGCGATGTGCTTCCGCCTTTGCCTGCGTACGGTGCAGTTGCGGCGGCAGCGTCGTCCGCCAGATTCACATAACCGCAGCTGGCCATCGGAACGGCGGTTTTCGCCCAGTCCGGGTCCAGTTCGGAAATATCCGGATACTGTTCCAGTTCCGGATGCTCAAGGAATGGTGCGTCTGCATAAAGTTCGACCTCTTTCGAGGCATTGCTGAAGCCGAAGACATAACCTGCCGCCGTCCGCGGGACACAGATCTGGAAATACCGTGCTTCCGGCAGACTGGTGATCGTGACTGTTTCCTGCGGAACGCCGTTTTTCCCGTCGCGCGCGACATCGGCCATCGTCATGCCGCTGCGGTAGTAATTCTCATGAATGTAGCTGGCGATGATTTCAGCAGGAGCATTGAGAACCCTGCAGTCGCCGTGCTCCATGAACAGTGCCAGCGCGGATACCAGCAGCGACAGCTCAGCTCAAGCTGCAGATGTCCCGCATCGGTGATCTCGCCGCGGACAAAGGCATGGAAGGCATTCATCAGCCCCGCCATGACCACTCCATAGCTCTCGAGCTCGCCGTGCAGTGATACTGCGATGCTGCTGCCGAGCCCGCGCAGATAATAAAGCATGTCCACGTCGACGCGGATGGTGATGTGCATCCGGCGTTCCGTGTCGAACAGTCCGGGATGCAGCACGCCTGTCGGCGACAGTCGGATTTCCCTCAGTGTTGTATAATCGGCGTCATTTTCCCCGGACATGCCGAACAGAAAACGTATTTCAAAAAGCTCATGACAATGTCTCAGCCGCCCGGACGGCATTTCCGGAGTCATGCCGGAAACCGCCAGAATCCGGTCAAAATTCCGGCAGTCCGCCACAGTCCTGCGGACAATTTTCAGGACTTCGCTTTCAGAATTCATGAGTTCACTTGTTTTATAAGACCTGCATCATTTCCCGAAGACCAAATATAACGCTGTTTTCCGGGAAAGTCAATATGAAAAATCGAGGCTTCCCGTCTTGAAGCGGACGGGTCAGTCAGGAGGGCTTCCGCACAACGGAGGAAAAATCAGTTTGCAAAGAACGGCTTTTTATGCTATATTTCGTCAAGCTTGATTTTCCGGGGGGAAAAATATGGACCGGCGGTGCCGGCCGGAGAGGAATATCGATGTGTTCTTTTTCCCTGCTGCTGAAAATAATTTGTCTGCCTGGAGCCGGTGTTCCGGTCCGGCGCGTTCCGCATCAGCAGAACAGAAGACTTTTGCCGGAATTTTTTACGCTTGTGGAGCTCCTGGTCGTCATCGCGATCATCGCCATTCTGGCGGGGATGCTTCTGCCTGCGCTCAACCGTGCGCGTGAAGAAACCCGCAAAGTCACCTGCGCCGCGAACCTGAAACAGCTCGGGGCTGCGGTCCTGCTGTACTCGGATGTTTCCGCCGGCTGGGCGCCGATCGTGGACGAAGGCTACAATGCCGCGCTTCCGGACGGAGGGACGCTCTCAAGCGTGAAGTGGTGCTGGCTGATCCTTCCATACCTGAACGTGGACCAGTCGAGTCTGGACCAGACGAGCGGAAGCAATTATCTCGACGTGAAATACTTCTTCTGTCCCTCCTCGAAGACGCAGGTCGGGTTCGCCGTGCGTGAAACAACGTGGCCCTACTCGAAGAATTACGGCTCCAATCCGTATGTTTCGCCCAATCCCAAGCGGAAGACGACGGGCGGCGTGACGTACGACCACAAGGCCGGATATCCTTATTTCAAGGCGCGCCACGCAAGCCGCGTCTTCCTGATCGCGGACATGTACTGTCCCGACGCATTCTCCACGCTGAAGAATCCGCTTATCGCCACGAATGCCCATATTTTCAACGGGAAAACCGATGGAAGGGACATGCGCCACGGCGGCCGTCCGAACGTCCTCTGGATGGACCTTCATGTTTCGCAGACGTCATACAGTCAGGTTCCGGTCGACGGTCTGGCTCTGGAAAACGGGGCGTACAACGACTTTTTCGGCTATCTGAACGGAGGCACGCCGTGAAGAACAGAGCGTTTCAGACTGCTGCATTTCTTTCTGTTCTTCTTCTGTCCGGCTGGAACGTGTCCGCAGAGGACCCGATCCCGCCGTTCGAATCCATTCCGGAAACGCTTCTCTTTCCGAAGAATCCCGTGCTTTCGACCGCGCCTTCCGGCGAACTTCTGGTGAACGGGAAGCCGCGCTATCTCGTCGGAATCACCTACTACAAGGACTACGTCACTCCGCTCACCGCGCATATGAAGGGGTATCCGCCGGAACTGAACTGGCTGTATGAACACGCGCTTGACTACCGCGGGTTCCAGCGGCTCGGCCTGGATGCCGTCGGCACCCAGATGCCGGACGACTGGATTGAAGAAAATCATTATCCCGCCCGCAGGAAATACCTTGTGTTTGTCCCGGAGGAGATGAAGCGATATCTGACATCCGGACTTCCGCTCTGCCTGAATTTCCTGCCGTCCGGGCGCATGCTCTGTCTTCCGGGCAGGAAGCCGGAAAACTCCGCCTTCATCGTCAGCCCGAAGATGGCTGCGCAGCGTCCGCTCTATTACAGCTTCACCACGCCGGAGGGCCGCGAACTCTGGCGCGCCATGTGGAAGGGCAATGTGGAGTTCATCCGTTCCCTGGGGGGAACCCCTTTGCTCTGCGAACTGTTTTCCCGTCCGACGTATGACGACCGGAGCGAAACGAACCGGCGGATGCTTGTCGAAGTCCTGCGGAAAAAATATTCCGGCGATCTGGTCCGTCTCAACCGCGAATGGGAAACGGCGTATCCGGACTTTGAATCCATCGGCCGGTTCCGCGAACTTTCTCCCGAGCCGCTGAAAGTCGAGTGGCGGAAGCTCATGGAACAGCAGCTCGAACTGATCTGCCGCGACGCCATGCAGCAGATCAGCTCGGAACTCGGCGGAAAGACTCTGTTCAGCATCCGCTTTTCCAAACTTTCGGAACACGACGACAACGTGAACCGCCATTCTCTGAGCCGTTCGCTGAATGTGATTTCCGGCGAGGCCGATTCCATCTACGAACTGAAGCTGCTCCTGGCCCAGGCCCGCGGCAAGCCGCTCGTCAACCCGGAACTCAAGTTCAGCGAGGACAAGACGCGTGACGGAGTCCGGAACCGCATCTGGCTTGATTTCGCCCGCGGCTACAGCGTCAGCTGGCTTTATCGGTGGTACAAGGATCCTCGGAACGCACCCATCCCTTCCTCGACTTATCTGCTCGATCCGGTTTATTTCCCGCCCTCCGAACTGCGCGGGATCCGTGATGCCCGGGAGCAGATCCTGAAGTACGGCGCGCCCTTTCTTTCCCGCACCCGCGGAATCGTTCCGGAAATCGCCATCCTTTATTCCTCCGCTTCCGAACGGCTCCGCGAGTCCGAAAACACCTCCGCTTTTTCGATCGCCCAGTCGCTTGACGACAGAAATTACAGCTACGACGTCGTGTTCGAGGAAGATCTTGCAGACGCGCTCGAAAGCGGAAAATACCGCGTGATCTTTGCTCCGTCCGTTCATCAGTGTCTGGACTCCACGCCCGGACTGCTGCGGACCTTTGCGGAGCGCGGAGGCCTGCTGGTCCTGCGGAACGGCGCCCTCGAGCGGAACGAATTCAATCTTCCGCGGAAACAGAACGGCTTCCCCGGAATCCAGCTGGGGCTTCCCCTCGGTCTGCCGCCGCAGGATACCCTGATTTCAGGCCATCTTTTCAGCGTTTCCCCGTCCTATGAGATCACCGCCTCGCGGGAATGGCGTGCCGTCGGTGCGCATCAGACCATGCCGCTGCTTCTGACCCGCAGGATCGGGAAGGGCGAAATCTTCTTCCTGAACATGCACATGAACGAACCGGACTGGCAGACGTTCGCCGGCATGCTCCTGAGTTTGCACGGGCAGACCCCGTTCTGCCGCACGATCGACGACGGAACCCTGCTTCCCGTCTCCGACGTGGAGGTCTGGCCCGCCCGGGAGGCGGACGGCAGTCTTGCGTATCTTGTCTTCAACCAGAACCGGCAGACGCGGACGGTCCGGTTCATTCCCCTGGATTCGAATCACTATTTCGATCCGATCAGCGGCCGGAGTTTCCGGAACAGCGGCGGAACAGGATTCCTGATGGTCCTGAAGCCCGGCGAATGCAATCTTCTGCTGAAATGGAGGGGCGCTCCGGAAGCCCTTCCCTCCGGAAAATCCCCTGCTGCCGCGGCCGGTCCGGAACAGGAATCCCCCGAGGCCGGGAAGGATTTCTTCTTCTGCAAGCTCAACGATGCGGTGAACTGCGCGTTCGTCGACATGGAGCCCATGACCGGTCCCGGCGGCGATTACGGCTGGCTTGACACCGGTTCCCGCGGCTCCCTGCGGGAAGTCCCCGGA
>CAZHPP010000114.1:0-1705 GCA_964534535.1 uncultured Victivallales bacterium
CTCAAAAATCGAAAGCCGCCCCAAGGGGCGAGGTATTAACCCAGAAGAATAAAAATGCGAAGTTCTTTCATTGGAAGATTTTCAGAAGCATTTCCGGCCGGACGGAGATTCCTGTCCATCGTTCATTGAAGGTGAAATGCAGGTCGTCGAGCAATGACCCTTCATATTGACAGACCTTGTCTTTTTGGAACAGGGGATTAAATGGTGCCATTCTTTGCAATCCATTCCTGACAATTCCTTTGGCATCATAAATATTGGTTCTTCTCGATCTTGTCTGGCGGCTCGTTCTGCCATACCGCCGTCGGGCGGGGACTGCAAACAGTTTCACAACTTTTTTCGTCCCTGCCGCGCTATCGCGTTCCAGCGGCAACCAGCACTTGCTGTGAGATAAAGGCCGTGTTTTTTGCTGAACTCAATTCGTCCGTCTGATTTGAAAAAATGTTTTCTCCTTATTATTTTACTTCCTATGCCAGGATCTGACATCATGCTGTGTCCGATTGACTGCCAATTTCATAAACCGGAGAAACGAGCATGAAAGGCATCCGTAATTGCATATTTCCTGTAAAACAAGTTTTCAAAGCTGGTATTGCAAACATTCCGAATTAATAGGCAGATGGGAAAAGTTTGATGAAATCCTTGCAATCTCAACATTCGATGTTATCTTTGCAAAAGATATGCTGCCGACATCGCCTGACACAGGAAAGACGGCTCAGCTGGAATCATAAACATAAACTGCAAGTAATTGGAGAGATAAGAGATGTCTGGAAACAACATTACGGTTGTCTGTGATCGTCCATCCCATATTTATCACGTCGGCGAGACTGCCGTTTTTACGATCTCCGGGGACAGCAGAAGAACTCTTCATGTACTTTTCACCAATGACGGAGAAGCTGTCCTTGGCAGATATGCAATACGGAAAAAAACAGAGATTCCATTTTCACTTGGATTCCCCGGATTTCTCCGCTGCCGGGTCGAAGCGGAGGGGCTCGTCCCGGCCGAAGCGGCCGCGGCTTTTGACCCGCATTCGCTCCGTCCGGTGCTTCCGGAGCCAGCCGATTTCAACCTTTTCTGGAAGCGGGCAATGGCGGAACTGGCAAAGGTTCCAGCTGACTTTCAAATGAAACAGCGCGGCCCCGGAATCTGGGCGATCGACTGCGCCAATATCCGGGGAATGCGCCATTACGGATTCCTCTATGTTCCGGAAGGCAAGGGTCCCTTTCCGCTTCTTGTCAATGTTGCCGGCGGCGAGGCTTTCTGGAGCCTGGAAAGTTTCAGATGTCACTGCGCAATCATGAACAAGAGCATCATTCCATCGGCACATCTTGCAATCCATCTTCCGCCGTATGCTCCGGTTGACGACCATCCAGAGGAACGTCATCGGCAGTATCTTGAACAACTGGGACTGCGCCGCTTTATTCTGATGAACCTTGCAAAACGGCCTCAGGATCTCTATCATTATCCGGCAATTCTGGGAGGCCTCCGTCTGATTGAGCAAACCGCGCAGCTGCCGGAGATCGACCCCAAAAGGATCGTCTATTTCGGAGCCAGTCACGGCGGTGCGTTCGGACTTTATTTCGCAGCATTTTCTCCCTTCCTGAAAGCGGCATTCTGCGGCGTGCCGAATTTCGGTGATGTCGGGGGCTTTCTGATTGGACGGCATCCAACCGACTGCGAACCGGAATATCGGCAAATTCCGTACAAACTC
>CAZHPP010000114.1:1715-9496 GCA_964534535.1 uncultured Victivallales bacterium
AAGGGGCCTGGGCTCCTTGTTCACAGGGGTCAGGGTACGCCGCATCAGGGCCGCGTTTTGCGCCCGGCGCATCCGGATACCGATCATGATGGGAGTCGGATTCCTTGACCATTCATGCGCGCCCAGCGCCGTTTATTGCATCTATAACGAACTGCAGGGACCGAAACTGATCTTTGATAAAATTCTTAACGGGCATGGTGATACCCCTCCGGAATATGATCCGCTCCTGCAGCAATGGCTTCGGACGCAAATGCTTCCGCGTCCCAATGAAAACTGGCAGAGATGATAGAGAATGGCAGATTTGCCATACATTCTGACATCATCCGTCCCGCCCTACATTTCAAACGGAATCCGTCCCGGGCCGAAGCGGTCGAGGCCGCCGGAAGAGAGTTCAGCATCCAGCGCGGCAAGCAGCCTCGGTCTGTCTGCGGGAAAACGTCCCGCAAGCGGCACCGGATTGGACGCATGGTTCGCACGGAAGACCGTGTGTTCCAGTTCCAGTCCTGCGATGATTTCCCTGAGCTCGGACTCCGCCTCGAATTCCGTTACGGGGGAATACCCTTCCGGGAGGGAAAGTCCGGGAACCGGAATGAAGCGCAGGGCCGAAAGCAGCTTCGGCTGCATCCGGTTCAGCGCCTGAACCGTCATGGCGATGTGTTCCTTCCGCAGAACCCTGCCGCCCAGCCCCGTCAGAATCATCACCGAGCATTTGAGATCGAGCGCCTGCGCGCGGCGGACGGTGGCAATCATTTCCTCGGCCGATTCGGTCTTGCCGAAAAGGTCCAGCACGTTCTGACTTCCGCTTTCGAGTCCGACGTAAAGGGTGCTGAGCCGGAGACTCCGCAGCGCGGCCAGTTCCCGGTCGGTTTTCGAGGCAATGGAACTGCCGTTGGCATAAAGATTGACCCGCGCGATCTGCGGAAACGCTCTGCTGAGCGCCTCCAGATATTCGTGCAGGAGTTCGAACGGCAAAGCCATCACGTCGCCGTCGGCGAGGAAGATTCTCCTGACTTCGGGATAAAGCCTTCCGGCCCCGGCAATTTCCGCAAGGACTTCCCCGCGGCCGCGCAGACGGTATTTCACGCCCTTGTACATGCCGCAGAACCTGCAGAGGTTGTGGGGACATCCCCGGGCAACCTGGAAGATCAGCGATTCCGCCTCGGCCGGAGGACGGAACAGCGGCTCCTCATAAATCATGCGCCGGACTCCTTTCTCAATTATCACAGTTGTCGGACAACTTTCAGGCCATTCCATCATCTTCCCACGGGAACAGCGGCAATCGGATCGTTTCTGATTACCGCCCGGATCAAGTGTCAGGCGTTCCCGCAGAAACGCCTCAATTTTTCTTCATCGGCGGATTGGATTTCCCCGTGATGTTCTTCAGCGTCAGCTTCCATACCGCCGTCTTCCGGACCACACCCTCCGGAACAGGAAACATCCACGGATGGCCCATATACCGCCCCGCCAGCGCAGCCAGAATCCGGCATTTTTCTCCCGGATCATCGACCAACTCCATTGTGCCCTCGCCTGCAACGGAAACATAACGGTCCGTCACGCTCCGGGAACCGTCCGGATATTCCTTTTCACAGGCTCCGTCGTCGCGCTCCGCGAAAAAATACACGGCCGGATTCTTCCCGAGGATTTCCGCCTTCCGTCCGGACGCCGCTCCGTGAAAATACAGCGTGACGGAGTCCCCCTGCCCTTCCGGAAGGAAATTCATGGTGACGCCGTAGGGGCGGACGCCGTCCGTCATGGCAAGGTGTCCCGTGTGAAGCGAGTTCAGGATTGCAAGGATTGCGCTCCGGTCGGTGATTTCGCGGTCTTTTCTTCTCATGGTCGATGCTCTCTTTTCTGTCATTCCGTCCAACATACACCGTTTTTTCCGGATTGTCAATCTGCGATGGAAAAGGAGAAATCCATGCGCCATGACTTGACAGGACGGTTCCCGCATGATATATTATATTCCATACGGAACATAATAACACATGGAAACTGTTTTATGAGAACGGAACATGACATTGCGCTGGGCTCCCTGCTGGAAATGTCCATGCACCTGCAGGAACTCTGCAAGGATCCCGCGCTTCGCGGGATTTCGGAATCGTCGCTTTCCCTCGCACAGATCCGGGCGGTGAACATCGTCGGGCATTTCGAGCCGGAAGGCATCACGGTCAAGGAACTGAGCCGGATTCTCAAACTTTTCTCCGGAGCGGCCTCAAAGCTGGTGGACCGGATCGTCCGGGAAGGAATGATCAGCCGGATTCCGTCCTCCGACGACCGGCGGTCCGTGCGGCTCACGCTGACTGCCGAGGCTCGCCGTCTGGCCGAGTACCACAGCCGGAGGGCCGGAGAACTGCTGAACCGTCTCCTGAAGGATTTTCCGGCCGAAGACCGCAAAACCTATCTTGCCCTCAACCGGGAATTCGACTCAAGACTGTGGAACTGTCTCAGGGAACGCGCCGGCCATGAATAAAAGAAGACCGTCGGAGACAGCGTATTTTTTTGCCTTAATATATTCCTTATGGAAGATACTTCCATATAAAAACTAAATTATCCGGGAGAATCCGATGAAAGCAGACAGGATCAGAACGACCGCCCGAATTCCGCATATCTTTTTAACGGGAATGCTGCTGGCATTTGCCGGAAGCGTCTTTGCCCAGGGCCCCGGCGGACCGGGCGGGCCGGGGCGCGGACCGGTTCAGAAGACGGCAGTTCCCGTCGGAACGGTCGGGGAACGCGAAGTTCTGGAAAGCAGCAGCTATACGGGGCTGGTGGTCTCCCCTGCGGCAGTCCGGATTTCGGCGCGCGTTTCAGGGGAACTGCTGGAGGTCGGGTTCAAGGACGGCTCGTTCGTCCGGAAAGGACAGATGCTGTACAGGCTCGACCCGGTAAAATGCAGGGCCTCGGTCAAGAACGCCGAAGCGCAGATCGCGCAATGCCGGGCGAAACTGGGATATGCCCAGAAGAACTTCGACCGGAACGACACGCTGTACAAGAGCCAGGCGGTCAGCCAGGACACGCTGGACAATTCGCAGAGCACGCTCAAGGCGCTGACGGCTTCCCTGAACGCCGCCGAAGCGGAACTGATTTCGGCACAGGAGGACCTGAAAGACTGCACGATCACGTCTCCGATCGACGGCATCGCCACTCCGACGAACTATACGCCGGGAAATTATCTGACGCCCTCCTCCGGAACGCTGGTCAGCATTGTTTCGGCGGACCCGATCCGGGTCCGCTTTGCGGTGAGCGCCCGGGATTTTCTGTCAAATTTCGGGACCGTTGATAACCTCCGGACGGAAGGCGTTGTCTCCGTGACGCTGGCCGACGGTTCGAGATACGGCGAAAGCGGCCGGATCGAACTGATGAACATTGAAGCGAACCGGAATACGGATACGGTTCAGGTCTATGCGCTGTTCCACAACCCGGAACTGAAGCTGATCCCGAACTGCACGGTAACAGTCTCCCTGGCGAAGAAGACCGGGAAGACGCTGCCTTCCGTTCCCGTGACGGCGGTCCGGCACGATTCGCAGGGCGCATTCGTCTGGTTTCTGGCGCAGGGGAACAGGATTCAGAAGCGCCACGTCGGGCTCGGGAACACAGACGGCACAAACCAGGCCGTCCTTTCCGGACTCAAAAAAGGCGACTTGATCGTCACGGACGGAACACACAAGGTGACGGACGGCATGGAAATCGAGCCGGACCGGAAGGCGCGGTGAAGCATGTTTTCAAGATTCTTCATTGAACACCCCCGTTTTGCCTGCGTCCTGAGCATCGTGATGGTGCTTCTCGGGGTGATTTCGCTTTTCAAGCTGCCCGTGGCGGAATATCCGGAAATCACGCCGCCCCAGCTGTATGTTTCCGCATCCTACACCGGCGCCGGCGCGGACGTGGTCATGCAGACGGTGGCGATTCCGCTGGAAGACAAGATCAACGGGGTGGACGATCTGCTGTATTTCACTTCAAGCTGCGGCAGCGACGGCTCCTACATGTGCACCGTCACCTTCCGTCCGGGAACAAATTCGGACATCGCCATGGTGAACCTGCAGAACGCGGTCAGGCGCGCCGAGTCGAAACTGCCCGAAGAGGTCACCAAGACCGGCATTTCCGTGGAAAAGCGCGGAAGCGACATTCTGGCCATGTTCACGTTCCTGACGGACGGCACGTCCATGAACCTGATGCAGCTCCACAACTACGTCGAATCCAACGTGAAGGACGCGATCACGCGGCTGGAGGGCGTATCCTCGGCGGAACTGATGTCCCAGAAGGAATATTCCATGCGGATCTGGCCGGATCCGCTGCGCATGGCGGGGCTCGGGATCTCCGCGGGGGACATCACGTCCGCTGTGGAATCGCAGAACATCCAGGCCGCGGCTGGAACCATCGGTTCGGAGGGAAGCAGCCGGTTCGTGAACTACAAGCTGAACGTCAGGGGACGCCTGAAGACCGAAAAGGAATTCGGCGAAATTGTGATCCGGCGCGACATCGACGGCAGCGTCGTTTATCTGAAGGACATCGCGCGGATCGAGATCGGCTCGAAAAGTTATTCCGGACGCGCCCTCCACAACGGCCGGGAGGCAATCGCCATGGCCATCTACCGCACGCCGGAATCCAACGCGCTCGCCACCGTGAAACGGGTTCAGGCGGAACTGGAATCCTGGCAGAAACGGTTTCCCGCCGGAGTCACCTATGCGGTCAGCTACGATCCGACCGAATTCATCGAAGTTTCCATGAAGGAGATCGTTTCCACGATCATTTCCGCCCTGCTGCTGGTAGTGCTGATCACATGGCTGTTCCTGCAGGACTGGCGGGCGACGCTCGTTCCCAGCATCGCCATCCCGATTGCGCTTCTCGGAACATTTCCCTTCATGCTCGCGCTGGGGTACAGCATCAACGTGCTGACGATGTTCGGACTGATCCTGGTCATCGGTTCGCTGTGCGACGACGCAATCGTCGTGGTGGAAAACACGCAGTCTCTGATGGTGCGGGAAGGCCTTTCCTCTCGGGACGCCGCGCTCAAGTGCATGACGCAGATCACGGGCGCAATCATCGCGACCACGCTCGTGACCGTGGCATGCTATGTCCCGCTGGCATTCTACGGCGGCATGGTCGGCAACATCTATATTCAGTTCGCCGTGACCATGTGCATCTCTCTGTGCCTTTCCACGGTCGTCGCCATGACACTGAGCCCCGTCATCTGCGCATACCTGATGAAGAAGCCGGACGGACGGGAACCGTGGTATTTCCGTCCGGTCAACGCAGCTCTCGACCACAGCCGGAGCTGGTACCTGTTTCTGGTAAGGATGCTGGTCCGGCGGGGCATTCTGACGGCCGTGCTGTTCGCCGGAGTCATGGGGTCGGCCTGGTTCCTTTCCGGCCGGATTCCGAGTTCGTTCCTGCCGCAGGAGGACAAGGGCATCATCATGTGCAACATTGAGCTTGCGGAAAGCGCCTCGCAGGCCCGGACCAACGCCGCGGTCGACGAGTTCCGAAAAAGCATTGAGGGCATTCCCGGAATTCATTCCACGCTTCTCGTGACCGGACAGTCCATGATCGGAGCGAACGGCGAAAACGTCGCCATGGGAATTCTCAAGCTGGAACACTGGGACAGGAGGAAGACTCCGGAAACGCAGCTCGACGCGATCATGCAGGAAATTCAGAAGCGCACCCGGCACATCACGGAAGCGAACATCATCTGTTTCACTCCGCCCGCGATCATGGGGCTGGGCGTCACGGGAGGCGTGACGTTCGAACTCTGCGGACTCGGCGAAGTGGACGCCGCAAAGCTTTCCGAAACGGCGAAACGCTTCGCCATGCAGCTTTCCGCCGATCCGGGAATCATGTACGCCATGAGTTCCTGCAATGCGGACACGCCGCAGCTTTCCCTTGACATCGACCGCCGAAAGGCGGAAAGCCTCGGTCTGACCGCCAGCCGGATCTTCGCCGCGCTGCAAAGCAGTTTCGCATCGATTTACATCAACGACTACACCATGATGGGACAGAACTATCAGGTCAAGATTCAGTCTCCGCCGAACAACCGGCGGACTCTTTCCGACATCGGGTCGCTCCAGATCCGCAGCGCCAGAGGGGAAATGGTTCCCGTTTCCGCCATCGGCAGACTCCATTATTCCGTGGGACCGAACCAGATCATGCGCTTCAACAAGATGGTCTGTGCAGAAATGAACGCAGCCGCAAAGCCTGGAATCAGTTCGAACGAGCTCATGCGCAAGATCGAGAATTTCAAACTGCCTGAAAATTATCACATCGAATGGACAGGGCTTTCCTATCAGGAACGTCAGAACGAAGGGCAGATCGTTTCTCTGATGATCCTTGCCATGCTGTTTGCCTATCTCTTCCTCGTGGCGCAGTACGAATCATGGATGATCCCCGTGCCCGTGATGCTGACCGTCGGGACCGCGATCCTGGGAGCACTGCTCGGACTGTGGTTCTGCGGAACGCCGCTCGGGATGAAGCTGGGGCTGTTCGGATGCTCCACTCTGAGCATTTACGCCCAGCTCGGCATGGTGATGCTGATCGGGCTCACGGCGAAAAACGCGATTCTGATGGTGGAGTTTTCCAAGAAGGAGCGCGAAAGCGGAAAGACGGTCTTCGATTCCGCCGTCAGCGGGGCAAATCTCCGCTACAGGGCGGTGCTGATGACGGCATGGAGCTTCCTCTTCGGAGTGTTTCCGCTGGTGATCGCCACGGGCGCGGGAGCGGGAAGCCGTCAGGCAATCGGGATCACGACCTTCTCCGGAATGCTTCTGGCGACCTTCGCCGGAATCGTCTTCACGCCGGCGCTTTACGCGCTCTGCCAGAGCATCCGGGAATGGCTCAAGGCGAAACTCCGCTGGACTGCGCCGGAAAGAAAATTTTGAATCCGGCTTGAATTTCCGGCTTGCCGTGCTAAATTATTCATTCACCCGGAATCCGTCCGGGAAAGCGCGCGTGCGGTCCCTGTCGTGCTTGACACCGCCGGCGCTGAAAACTGAACCTTGCTTAAAATAAGAAAGGATACGGGATGAAACAAGCTCAAGCGAAACATAAACTTTGCAGACGCCTCGGCTACTGCATTTGGAACATGCCCAAGTGCCCGAGCGTGAAGCGTCCGTACGCCGCCGGCCTCCAGGGCAAGAACGCCAAGAAGAAGAAACTCACGACCTACGGCGTGATGATGCAGGAAAAGCAGAAACTCAAAGCCCACTACTGCCTCACCGAAAAACAGATGCGCAACGTCGTCATGCTCGCCAAGTCGCGCGAGGGCAAGACAAACGAAATCATGATGCAGCACATTGAGATGCGTCTCGATGCAGCCGTCTATCATGCCGGATTCGCCCCCACGATCTTCGCGGCCAGACAGTACGTCGCCCACAGACACATTCTGGTCAACGGCAAGATCGTCGACCGTCCTTCCTATGAACTCCGTGCCGGCCAGGTCATTTCGATCAATGCCGGAAAGTCTCCGAAGATTGCGGAAACGGTGAAGGCCATCAATACGGCCACTCCTCCGCCGTACTTTGAAGTCAACAAGGACGACCTCAAGATCACGGTGCTTCGGCTTCCGCTCCTTGAGGAAATTCCGATCACCAACATCGAAACCATGCGCGTGGTCGAATTCTACGCCCGTTAATTTCGATTCGTTTCTTTCAGCGATGAAGGACCGCACCCTGAAAAGAGTGCGGTCCTTTTTTATATCCCCGGCACTGATGCAATGAATTACCCCGCCCCAAGAGGCGAGGTATCCGAAAGACATTCCGTCATCCATGTATCTGTTGTGTGTGAAGGCA
>CAZHPP010000115.1:0-9488 GCA_964534535.1 uncultured Victivallales bacterium
GTTCAGGAAGATTCCGAAAAGCTGATGGATGCCGTTGCCCTGATGGTCCGGCGCCGCGCGGAGTTCGACCGCACCGGCAGCGACGGACACAACATGTTCGAACAGGCCGTCATCGGCGGCAACCTGAAGCTGGCCGATTATCTTCTCAAGAACGTTTACAATGGAAAAGATCCTTCCCATTGTGCGCTCATGTGGATCTGCAGGGACAATAAGAAGTCGCTGGACTTCCTCCGGCAGAACAAACTGGGCGGACGCGGCTTCCTGCTGAACCAGGTGCAGGAATCCCGTTCCCGGATGTCCGACCTGAACAATTCCTTCGGACAGGATCTCGACCCCCTGCTCCGGGGCGGAGTCAGCATCAGCGAACAGGATCCCGAAAGCGGCAGCGGAGTGCTGCACATCGTTGCAAAGAACTTCTCGTCCGATCCCGCGGGCGGAAAGCTTCTGATCCAGACTCTCGTGAAACATGGCGCGGACGTGAATCTCCAGAACAAGGCAGGAGACACCCCGCTCCATCTGAGCATGCAGTGCGCTTCGGACGACTGTGCACGGGCGCTTCTCAAGGCCGGTGCCGATCCCAGGATCAAGAACAAAAACGGCGAACTTCCCCGCAGTCTGGCAAATTCCAGGGGAAAAATCGAATTGCTGGATGCCTGGGAAAAAGAAAGGGCCGCCCGTCTGCAGCCCAAAAAGGAGGCTGCTCCCGCCATTCCCAAGGTCATCATGCTTCAGGCCCAGCAGGCAGTCCAGGATTTCTCCATCCTGCCGGATGACCTGCAGAAAAAATGCAGAAAAGCATGGGCCCTCTCAAAGGAAAATGAATTCCAGAAGGCATTTTCGATCCTGCAGGACCAGTTCACTTCACAGTATCCCCAGCCGCGCTGGCTCCTGGGCATGATCCTGGTCCGCTCCGGACGCGATCCCTCGACCGGAATGCAGCTGATCCAGCAGGCCGTCATGGACGAAGCCGCGATCCTTCAGAAAAAATCGGGGCTCCAGTAAAGCCAGCCGTCCTTTCCGCCGGGAATGAAATTTTTCCCGGCGGAGGGATGTTCCGGAGTCCGCCGTCAGCCCCTCTCCGATTTGAAAAATACCCTTTCGTGCACTACAGTATGCACCATCTGTCGAAAGGAAAATCTGTCTTATGTTCGAATTCATGCGGAGAAAACCGGCCGCGAAACCGGAAGGACCGGCGGCATTCCCCTCCGGAACCGGAATTCTGGCCGCGGTCGTCGTAATTGTCTTTTTCGTCTTTGCGGCGCGCTGGCTGGAGTCTCTGGCGTTCGGCCTGATCCTTGCCTACTTTTTCCTGCCGCTGGAAAAGTTCTTTGAAGAGAAGTTCTTCCCCTGGAAGCCGGTGGCCGCAATCGACCGGTTCTTCCGCGGAATCTGGTTCCCCGTGCGGCGCTGGAGACGGCGCATCGCCGGGCTGCCCGCCCCCTCAGATTCGGAAATCGCGGCATTCGAACACACGGCAACCGTGTTCAAATCCACCCTGCTGACGTTCGTCAGCGTGTTTGTCGCGCTCGTGCTGATTCTGGGAATTTCGTTTTCGCTCCTCCTGCCGTGGATGGTTTCCGCCGGAAAGGAGTTCAGCCGCTGGGCCGGAGAAAAGATTTCCAGCCTTCCGATGGAACAGGCGGCCGAGCCGGGCGTCTCCGCCGGTCAGCCGGAAGAAAAGGAAAAAACTGTTTTCACCCAGCTGAGAAAAGAACTGAGAACCTATGCGGAAAAGAACCGCGACAAACTCGCCGGATTCGCCCTGGACCGCGGACGCGGCATCCTTTCCTGGCTGTTCGGAGTCGCGGAGGCAATCGGCGTATTCGCGTTCGACGCCATGCTCACGGTGTTTTTCTTCTTCTATTTTCTCCAGAAAATGGCCATGTTCACGGGAAAGTCAGGAAGCCGGTCGGTCAGCCGATGGTGCGTGGAAACCATGTACGGTTCGCCCTGGCTCCCGCGCGCCTCGGAGGAAACAATGAACGCCGCCGCCGGAATCCTGGACCATATCTTCGACATGCTGGGACACTGGGTCCGCGGGTATCTGACAATCATCCTCGTGGAAAGCGTGGTCTATGTGACGCTCTTCACTCTTTCGGGGGTGCCGTATCCGCTGTTTTTCGGGCTTGTGGCGGGGCAGACGGTGCTGCTGCCGTTCATCGGGCCGATCGGAAGTTTCGTGCTGACGGCGGGCGGAACGCTTGCGCTGGGCGGACCCCAGCCGCTCTTCACGCTGATTGCGGTCGCCTCAAGCTACCTGCTGGTGACGGGCGTGATCGAACAGCTGTTCCTTTATCCCGTCTGCGTGGGGAACGCGATCGGGCTCACGACGGTCGAATCGATCATCGTGGTCCTGCTGGGCGGCCTTGCGGCCGGAATCACAGGCATGATCTTTGCGCTGCCGGTCGCGGCCGTGCTGAAATATCTGATTCCGAACATTTACCTGCTGCGCCGTCCGGCGGCTGCGGCGGTCACTCCCAGTTCCGGAACAGCTCGTCCAGAAGCCGGCGCACCTTCGCCACGGACTTGATTTCAAGCCGTTCATGCGGCGAATGAATGTCGGATTCATTGGGCCCCATCGAGACAATGTCCAGAGAAGGTCTCCGGGAAACGAAGATTCCGGCTTCCAGTCCGCCGTGGGTCACCACGACGGAAGCGTCCTTCCCGTTGATCTTCCGGTAGGCTTTCTGAAGTTTCTCCAGAAGGACGGAGCCGGGCTTCGGCATCCATCCGGGATATTCCTCCGAAACTTTCACTTTTGCGCAGCACGGGGCGAAATGATCCGCCACGCGCGCCGTGGCGGCCTTGCGTTTTTCCAGGACCGGACAGCGCTGGCTGGCGCGCACGGTGAGCTTTCCCTGTTCCGCGGCGGCGGAAGCGAAATTGGAGCTGCAGAACGGGATTCCGTATTCCGGATAAGGCTCAAACACGCCGTCGGGAACGGTCGCCGCAAGATGGAAGAATTTTTTGGAAAATTCCGGATTCCAGACCTCGGCCGGAGCTTCGGTTCCGGAAACAAAGATCAGGAAGGACGCAGGCGCATCGAATTCGGATTTCAGCTTTTCCGCAAAGGCTTCGGCGCGTTCCGCAAGCGTTTTCAGGGAACCGGAAGTGAGCACGGCGGAAGCTCGGGCTTCGCGCGGAATGGCGTTGGACACCGAACCGCCGCTGAACGATGCCGGCGCCAGATTTTCGCGTTCGGAATCAAGAAAGCGGGCCAGAAAGATAAGCGCGTTCCCGCGTTTCTTGTCGATGTCGCATCCGGAGTGCCCTCCGCGGAGGCCGGAAAGCACGATTTCGACCGGAGTGCCCGCGGGAGACGGCTGCGGCTTTGTTTCAAATTCCAGCGCGAGCCGCGCGCCGCCGGCGCATCCGACGCAGAATTCCGAATCGCATTCGCTGTCGAGATTCAGAAGATAATCGGCGGCAAACATTTCGGGATCGGCGCCATTGGCTCCGAATAGCCCGGTTTCCTCGCCGACGGTGAAGAGTGCGGAAAGGGGACCCGCCTTCAGCGAATCGTCAAAAAGCACAGCCAGGGCACAGGCGACCCCCGCGCCGTCGTCGCCGCCGAGCGTGGTGTTTTTCGCTCCGATGAATCCGTTCTCGACGAACGGACGGATGGGGGTTGAGGCAAAGTCAAATTTGATTCCGGAAGCAGCCTGGGGAACCATGTCCAGATGCCCCTGCATGAGGACAAGCGGACGGTGCTCGAGTCCGGGGGCGGCGGGGCGGTCGATCCGGAGATTTCCTGCGGCGTCGCGGCGGGTTGTCAGCCCGCGTTCGCGGGCGAGAAGCTCCAGCTTGTGCGAAAGCATCTCTTCGCTTCCGGAGGGATGCGGAATGGAGCAGATCAGTTCAAAGTACCGCAATACGTCGGCGGGTTCGAGTCCCTGAAAGATTCCCATGGTCATTTTCCTTTTTCGCGGACGGCCCGTTTGAGCGCGTCGAAGGTTGGTGCGTCGTTGGCGTAGGCGAAGGCGGTCTTGCCCTCTTCGCTGCGGATGTAGGGGTTCGCTCCGTTCTTGATGAGAAGCTCGACGATTTCAGGCCGGCCCATGATGCATGCCCAGATCAGCGGAGTATATCCGTTGTCGACGATTCCGTTCCGGGCCATGAGCTTGTAGATGCCCTCCGTGCTGACGAATTCCGCGGCGCGGAACACGAGGGAAAGTTTCGTATTGAGCCGGAGTTTCTTCTTGACGAGCTCCTCGGCGACGGCCAGATTGTTGTTCTTGATGGCAAAACGCATGGCGATCTGTCCTGCGGCCTGAAGGTCGGAGGAGGAATCGAGCGGAGGCATCTCCTCCAGCAGATGCTTGACGGCCTCCGTATTGTTGACGGAAAGGGCCGCCACGACGGGGGAAACCTCCACATTGGAGCTTTCCGCAAGGGAAGGCACCTGCTTCGAACGCAGAAAGTCGATCAGGGCGACGCTGTTTTCAGGAGCCGCGGCGGCATAGGCCACGATCGTGGCGCCGCGCTTGTCAGTGCGCCGGAGATCGGCACCCTTTTCCGCAAGAAACTTCACATTGTCGATGCGGCCGAGCCGGGCGGCTTCCATGGCGGGCGTGCGTCCGAGAGCATCGACGGAGTCGATCCGCGCGTTTTTGGCGGCGGCGGTCATGCGGAGGATTTCAAGATTTTTCCCGGAAGCTGCGGCATGAATTGCGGTGTCCCCGCCGGAATCGGGCTGATTGACGTCGGCGCCCGCCTGAAGGAGCAGCTGGACATGGTCGGGCTTCTGCGCGGCCGCGGCAAGAATCAGCACGGGCGTTCCGTTTTCATCGCGGGCGTTCGGGTCGGCACCGCGGGAAAGGGCGCTCTCCAGCGTGTAGGTCCCCGGGTATCCCATGGCAAGCACCAGCAGACGGTCAGGCGTGCCGGCCTGCTTTGCGGAATCTTCCGGCTCGGAACGGAACCACGAACAGCCGGAACACAGGACGGCAAGAACGGCGGCGGAAAAGATCGTTCGGATCGTCATGGCGGTTCATCCTTTCTGTTTGGAGGAGGCGCGCAGCTGGCCGCAGGCGGCAGAGGCGCCGGACCCCTTTTCGACCCGGGTGGTGACCTGGACTCCCGCGGCCTTGAGCGTGTTTTCAAAACGTTTGATCACATCGGCGGGCGGACGCGTGAACGCGCCGCTGGCCTTGTTGTAGGGAATCAGGTTCACTTTGGCGTGGGCCTGTTTTGCGAGCACGGCGAGCTTGGCGGCCTGTTCCCTCGAGTCGTTGATGTTTTCGAGCATCACATATTCGAACGTAAGCATGCGCGTGGTGGCCTCGCGGTGGATGGCGCATGCCTCCAGGATCTCGCGGATGTCCCGCCGGAAACGCGTGGGAATCAGAATCGAGCGGGTCTTGTCGTCGGGCGCATGGAGCGAGACGGCGAGGTTCCACTGGCGCCCGTGTTCGGCGAGCTGCTTGATTCCCGGAGTCCAGCCGCTGGTGGAAATCGTCACGCGCCGTGCGGCGAGCGCGATTCCTTCCGGACTGCAGATCCGGTCGAGGGCGGCGATCAGGTTGTCGCAGTTGAGAAGCGGTTCGCCGATCCCCATGATGACCACATTGTCCGGAAGCCCGCCCGTCTTCGCGCAGGCGGCGAAGAACTGTTCGACGATCTCTCCGGCCTCAAGGTTCCGCACGAAGCCGCCCGCGCCGCTCGCGCAGAAAGCGCAGTGCACGGGGCATCCCACCTGCGTGCTCAGGCAGAACGTGAACCGGCCGTCGGCCGCCGGAATGATCGCGCATTCGATCGTTTCACCATCGGCGAGGCCGAGCAGGAGCTTTCCGGAACCGTCGGAGGAATCCGACTCTTTTTTGACCGTGACTTCGGCGCAGCGGAACTGGTCATGCAGAAGTTTCCGACAGTCGCCGGGAATGTTGGACATTTTTTCGGGGTCGTCGGTCAGGCGTTTTTCGATCCAGTTGAGGATCTGTCCGGCGCGATAGGAGGGGAGTCTGTTCTTTTCGGCGAAGGCGGCAAGTTCCGGGGCTCCGGCCATGCAGAGAAAGGGTTTTTCATTTTTCATGGTTCATTCATCCATTCCGAGGTCGCCTCGCCAGAGTTCCAGCGGACGGCTTCTGTAAGTTTCATTGTGAAGGCGCTTCCAGACCCGTTCGGGCGCGGAGGGCACCACGGAGGAAAGCACATAGACGGTGCGTTCGTTCTTCGGCAGATCGCGCGCCGAATGGATCGTCTGGATCTTTGCGCCGAGATAATGCCCTTCCGCATAGAGCGCGGGAAGGGTGTCCATCTTGTAAACGACAAGGTTTCCAGGGGCCGTGCCAAGGGCGCCGCGGAGCCGGAGTCCGGCATCCTTCTTGGCATGGAACGCTGCGCGGTAGGGCAGAACCACTCCCTGGAACGGCAGAGCGAAGGAAAAGAACATGAAGGCCAGAGCGCACCAGACGATCCCGTTCCTGCGGCGGGCGATCAGGAACGCGCATACGGCGAAGACGATTCCCAGCGCCGACGCCACAGCCCCCAGCAGAATGGAAGTGAAATTGCTTTCCGCCTTGGGATACGCAATGAGAAATTCGTAGGATTTCATCGGCGCCAGGACGAAGACCAGTCCGAGAACGGAAGCACACAGTCCCGCGGCGGCAAACAATTTGATGAATTTCATGAACCGGTCGCCCAGACGGATCACCACGATCCAGTAGTTCAGTCCGGCCAGGGCGGCGGCAGGTGCGGCAAGATACATCATCGATTCGGCATCGGCGAACGGCGAAATCCACAGCAGGCAGAACATCACGGCGAACAGGGTCTTCAGATATTTCCCGAGCAGCGGATTCGGGTCGAGCGGCGTCACGGCCGGACAGAACGGCGCCCAGAGAAACAGGGTCCACGGCAGGAACCGGAACGCCGCATCGAACGGAAACGTTCCCAGATGGATCAGATAATCCCCCACGGAAGGATAGACCGGCGCAATCTGCCGGAAGGAAAGCACGGCGCTGTGGCTCCAGCGGGGAATTCCCCACGTCGAAATCCGGCAGCTTCAGCCCGCCGCGCTCGCCGGCCAGCAAGCTTTCCCGCCGCCCCAGATGCCCGGCATAACCCATGGCTTCGCCCGGGTCCCGTGCGGGTACCACCTGCAAAGCGCCGTTACGCAGCGCTTCCACCATGCTTGTCGTCGCGCGCAGAACATCCACTACCACGACCGTTTTTCCATAATACTGTTTTTCCGTAACTACACCGGGGAATGGGTATGCCGAAACCTGCATGAAAACTCCTTATGACTAATCAAATCATCGGTTTATACTATAACACGATTACAGGGATTTGAAAACTGAGGCAAGGTGTCGAAACACGACGGAATGCACTTCTATCCGCAGCGTCATATCCGCTTCAGCGATGCAAACAGCCTGCGAATACCTGTTTTTCAGCCGATTTGCGTGCCTGAAACAGAAGTATCCGTACTCTTATGAATATGAACAATTCCATATAATACCTTCAAAATATATCTGTTTTCCGGTAATGCGCGCTGGTAGCCGATATCCTTAAAAAGCCTTATTTTAACCACTCGGAGGCTCTTTTCTATATCTGTGGAGCCGTTCAGGGCTTTGCCCATGTAACAAGTCAACACGATTATGAATAGTATTTATTATTACAAAGGAGGTGAATAGTATGTCAAGCAGATGCAGACGCTGCAGCACCCGCTCAGATACCAGCCGGCGCAGTTCGAATACCAGCCGGCGCAGTTCGGATACCAGTTGGAGCAGCTCGGATACTTCCAAAGAACAGCGGCACGTGCACGAATTTCTGGGCAGCACAGAGTTTGCCGAAGAAGGCAACGACAGGCACAACCATCGTTTTGCCGGAGTCAGCGGCGAAGCGATAGGGTGCGGCCGTAAACATTTTCATTGCATCAAAACAAGAACGGATACCACTGAAGATCATTTCCATGAAATCTGCGAGCGCACCGGCCCCGCGATATTCATTGATGACGGATCCGGATGCAAGCACATTCATTTCGTGGAAGGCAAGACTTCCATTGAAGATGGCCACCGTCACGGTTTCCAGTTCGCGACTTTGATAGAAGACCCGACGGGAAAATAACAAAAAGCCCTCTCGCGGTGAAACCGCTTAAAGCTGGGACTCTGTACAATAGAAAAAGCTATGGCGATACGCGTTTATCCGCATGAAACCGCCTATAGAATAAGCCGCCGACCAAATAGGCCCGGCTTATTTTTTTTGCTTCGATACATGATACTCTCTTATAGGAATATCCAATTGCATACCAATATGCTGAACACCACCGACACCAGGCTCGCTATCAGCGCGACGGGCAGCGTGAAGCGCGTTTTCTGTATGCCGACCGAGCCGAAATACAGCGCCAGCGTATAGAATATGGTTTCCGAAGAGCCCATCATGGTGGCGGCCATAAGCCCCAACATGGAATCGACCCCGTAGTTTTTGAAAATGTCCGCAACGATGGCCATTGCCGCGCTGCCCGAAAGCGGGCGCAGCAGCGCCATGGGCAACAGCTCCGGCGGCATGCCTATGGCGGCGAGAGGCGCTTGAATGACGGTGACCAGCGCCTCCATCGCGCCGCTCACGCGCAAAAGCTGTATGACGACCAGCATAGCCGCCATATACGGCAATACGCGGTACAATATGGGAAGCGCCTGCATAGCGCCCTCCACGAACGCTTCATATACATCCACGCGCTTTATGACGGCGTATACCACTACGATCGCAGCCAGCAGCGGAATAATCAGCGTGCTCATTTTCGTTTCACCAGCATGCGGCAGAGCAGTACGGTCACCAGCGTCGCGGCCGAGGAAGACAGTATGGAGGGCAGCACAATCGCGCCCGGTTGCAGCGATCCATAGGCGGCGCGAAGCCCAATCATGGTGGTGGGCAGCACCTGCAGCGCCGACGCGTTTACGGCAAGGAACACGCACATGGCGTCGGTGGCGCGGCGTTTATCCTTATTGTGTTTTTGCATGAGCCGCATGGCCTCCAGGCCGAACGGCGTCGCCGCGTTGCCCATGCCGAGTATATTGGCCGCCATGTTGAGCGTAATTGCGCCCGTAGCCTCGCCCGCGCCGGGGAACAGCCACTCGCACGCGCGCCTAAGCCGCCGGGATAATGCTTCAATAAGTCCCGCCCGTTTTGCGATATTCAGCAACCCCATCCAAAGTATGTAAGTGCCCGCCAGCGTGATGCACAATGTGACGCCCTGCTGCGCGCCGTCCAGCATGGCGCCGACCGCCGCGTCGCCGCCATAGCGAAACGACGTCCATACAGCGCCAATACAGAACAAAATACACCAAATCCAACTCATCATTCCGGCCGTACCCCCATATATTGCTATAAAAAGTGTGAATATTCACAGATTAGCTGTATTCTTCTTGACAATTATATTGACTGTTTGGCAGGAATATGTGTATTATTGATAGTATATGGGAAGTTCAGCCTGCTTCCTAAAATAATGGATATAGAAAGGATCAATGGTATGAAGTCAACGGGCATCGTACGTA
>CAZHPP010000116.1:0-9404 GCA_964534535.1 uncultured Victivallales bacterium
GGCACGGCAGAGCGGAAGACCGCAGGGACGGCCGCAATCCAGCACCGGAGCGGGAAGGTGCCCTGGAGCAGAATCTTCGTGAGGGGCGGAAGCCGGCAGGAAAAACAGGCTTCGAACGCCGCGTTCCGGCGCTTTTCTCCGTAGGAGTCCAGACTGATGAGCGCCGCCCGGAGTTTTTCCGCCATGTCGTTGATGGGGGCGAGTGCGGCGCGTCCGGATTTGATTTCATCCCGGAGTTCCTGAATCTTTTCGCGGCAGGAGGCGATTGCGGTCTGTTCCTCCGGATCGGGCGGCTGGGAAAGATTCAGCTGCCGGAGAAAGTCGTCGGTCTTTTCCACATTCCGGTCGACGTCCGAATAGTATCGGTTGAGACCGTCCAGAAGGTCTTTGTGTTCGCGGAACCTGCTGCGGAGGTCGATGATCTGCATTTCGGAAAGGGCGATCGTCAGGAGGTCGCGGTCCGGGGTAACGTCCAGCTTGAATCGGATCGTGTTCAGATAGTCGCGGATTTCAGCGGCGTGGCGGCGCGCATTGTCGACCTGGGCCGGAAGCATTTCCCGGATTCGCCGCAGCAGCAGGATGTTTTCATCAAGTCCGCGGCGGTATTCCGGAAGCAGAGACTTGAGATGTTCGCTTTTCTGGAGGAGAGTTGACCGTTCCGACTGAATGAAATAGCAAAGGCCTGCCGCCGCAGTGACGGCCAGCGCCGAAAGAAGGAACACTTTCCATCCGCCGCGGAAGCGCCGTTCGGAATTCATATTGAGTTCTCCGTAATTCAGAGGTTGTATGATGGGGGGTGAATAAGATACCCGTTCTGCGGAAAAAAGTCAAGTCCGCAGACCGTATGCGGGAAATTATTGTCGGGACCGACAATAACATGGCATGGACCGCTTTGCAGTGTTCCGGAATATCGGACAATACTTGACTGTCTTTTCAGGGATTCGGGGGAAAACGGAGGTTTGCCCCCTGGTTGGCAGGTCGACAAAAAAGCGAGCGCAAAAAATCATTTTTTTGCGCAGGGTGCAGGGCTCTTTGAGTCCTGTCGAGGGTTCAAGGGGCGGGCAGCCCATTGGAAATGTCTTACCATCAGTCATTCCGCAGAACAGCGCCTGCTTTTTTTCTCTCCGCCCATTTTCTTCTTGAAAAAATACATTCCCGTGCTACATTTGCTGAATGATTGATCAATGGTTCGTAAACAATGGAAAAGACAGGAGAATCTGAAGATGTCACTGGAAAAGATCGCGGAGCTCTCGCGCGAATTCGGAACCAAGCCGGGATACGTCCTTGCGGGGGGCGGCAATACCTCCTGGAAAGATGAAAAATTTCTTTATATCAAGCCGAGCGGCGTCGGGCTTGCCTCGATTCAGGCCGACGATTTTGTGAAAATGGACCGTTCCGTGCTGCGCGCGGCGCTCCCGGAATGCTCCAAGCTTCCGCCCGAGGAACAGGATGCGGCGGTCGTCCGCCACGCCATGTTCGCCGTCCGCGCCTCCAAGAACGGACGCCGTCCCTCGATCGAAGCCCAGCTCCATGAAATGTTCGGCAAGGCCTATGTCGTGCACCTTCATCCCACGCTCGTCAACGCCATGACCTGCGGAAAGAAGGGCAGGGAAATCTGCGCGAAGCTGTTCCCCGATTCCGCATGGCTCGGCGTGGTCAATCCGGGACTCGGCCTCGCGGTCGAATCCATGAAGGTCTTCCAGGCCTGGACGAAGAAAAACGGAAAGCAGCCGGACAAGCTGTTCCTCCAGAACCACGGCGTGTTCGTCGCGGCCGACAGCCCCGATGAAATCCGGAAGATTTACGCCGACATCTTTGCGAAACTCAACGACTGGTGCGAAAAGCAGGGCGTCTCCGCGGCCGTTCCCGCAGGAACGCCCTCCGACATGGACTTCGTGCGCGAAAACGGCCCCGTCCTCCGCGGACTTCTCGCCCAGGACAGCGTTCCCGCGGCCGTCAGCGCCATGAACATCGTGGAGCTGCCCGACGGCGCGTTCACGCCCGACCACATCGTCTATTCCAAGTCCTTCCCGCTCGTCACCGATTCCATCACGAAGGAAGCGGTGGAGAAATTCAAGGCCGAGAAGGGATACCTTCCCCATGCGGTCATCGTCCCCGGCAAGGCCATGTTCGCCGCCGGCAAGGACGTTTCGGACATGCGCACGGCGCGCGAATTTCTGCTTGACTCCGCCGCGATCCTTCAGGTTTCGAAGGCGTTCGGCGGCGCGAGCGTGATGCCGGACGCGGCCCGGAAATTCATTGAAAACTGGGAAATGGAATCCTACCGCAGCAAGATTGCCGCGGGCGGAAACGGCGGAGCGCTGAAAGGCAAGATCGCTCTCGTGACCGGCGGAGCTCAGGGCTTCGGGTTCGGCATTTCGCAGGAACTCGTCGCGGCCGGAGCGCATGTGATCATCGCCGACCTCAACAAGGCCGGAGCCGATGCCGCGGCCGCAAAGTTCGGCAAAAACGCCTCCTCCGTCGCAGTCGACGTTTCGAACGAGGATTCGATCGCCGCCATGGCCGACGAAGTGATCCGCAATTTCGGCGGACTCGACCTCTTCGTTTCCAATGCGGGCGTGCTCAAGGCCGGCTCGGTCAAGACCTTCGAGAAGAAGGCCTGGGATTTCGTGGCCAGCGTGAACTATACCGGATACTTCCTCTGCGTGAAGCATTTCGCGCCGATGATGTCGAAGCAGAACGCGGCTTCCGGACTCTGGAGCGACATCGTCCAGGTGAACTCGAAGAGCGGACTCGTCGGTTCGAACAAGAACGCGGCCTACGCCGCGGGCAAGTTCGGAACGATCGGCATGACCCAGAGCTTCGCGCTCGAGCTCGTGGCCGACAACATCAAGGTCAACAGCGTGTGCCCGGGCAACTATTACGACGGCCCGCTGTGGAGCGACCCCGTGCGCGGGCTCTTCAAGCAGTATCTGGATGCCGGCAAGGTCCCGGGCGCAAAGACGGTCGAAGACGTCCGTGCGCATTATCTCAAGCAGTCGCCGATCAAGCGCGGATGCTTCCCGAAGGACGTTGCCCGCGCGATCATCTATGCGGTCACCCAGCAGTTTGAAACCGGCCAGGCGATCCCGGTCACGGGCGGCCAGGTCATGCTGAACTGATTCACCCCCGTAAGAGAGGAGTCATACCATGAACTTTGCAAAGATTCTTTCGCCGTGCGCCGATCCGCAGCTGGATTCGTTCGATGCGTTTGCGCGCGGCGCGGCGCTCGAGGAGTGCATTGCGGCGGTCGCATCGGGGAAACTCCCCTGCGCGAAGAGCTTCATTCTCCACAACATGCACTGCCACACGTTTTTCTCGTTCAACTGTTCCGGCTGGTCGCCGACGCACGTCGCCGTGATGGCGAAGGTGCTCGGATTCCCGTTCGTCGGGATGGTCGACTTTGACGTGCTCAAGGGCGTCGACGAGTTCCGCACGGCCTGCCGGCGTCTGGGACTCCGCCACGTCTGCGGAATGGAAACGCGCGTGTTCATTCCGGAACTGGCCGAGGCCGAGATCAATTCGCCGGGCGAGCCGGGAGTGGCCTATCACATGGGAATCGGCTTCCGCTCCGGAACGGTTCCGGATTCGGCGAAGGCCTTTGCCGACGACCTGGAAAAACGCGCCGGAGCGCGCACCCGCGCCATCGTCGAGCGCGTCAACGCCGCACTGAAGGACGTCACGCTCGATTTCGAAGGCGACGTCCTGCCCGTCACGCCGGCAGGCAATCCCACCGAACGCCATGTCTGCTTCGTCTACCGCACCAAGGCGGACAAGATTTTCGGGTCGCATGAGAAGGCGCTCGAATTCTGGAAGACCGCGCTGAAGCTCGACGATGCGAAGTCTGCGAAGGCCGCAAAGTCGGATGTCGCCCTGGAAGGGTTCATCCGTTCCGTTCTGATGAAACGCGGCGGTCCGGGCTACGTCAAGCCGGATTCCGCCAGCTTCCCTGCGCTGGAGCGCATGAACGCGTTCTCCAAGGCCTGCGGGGCGATCCCCTGCGTGGCGTGGCTGAACGGATTCTCGAAGGGCGAGGAAGATCCCGAAAAGCTTCTGCGCTTCCACATCTCGAAGGGATGCGGCGCCCTGACGATCATTCCGGACCGCAACTGGAATATCGCCGATCCCGTCAAGAAGGAAAAGTCGATCGCGAATCTGGATGCGGTCATGGCTGCCGCCGCAAAGCTGAAGCTGCCGGTCGTGGCCGGAACCGAGCTCAACACGCCCGGAAACAAGCTTGTCGACGACTTCCAGCTGGAGCCGCTTTCCCGGCATGTGGACCAGTTCCTTCTGGGAGCGGAAACTCTCTGCTCAAAGTTCGAGTGATTCAAGTTCTCTCTGCGGAACGGCGCGGATTCTCACCTGGTCTGCGCCGTTCCTTTTTTATGCTCCGGCGGTCGGAACCGCATTCCGACCGTGTGCCTGCGGCTGACGCATTTTCTTCATTTTCCTGATTTTTAGATTGCATTTTGCGGTTTTTATGATAGATTAGGCTGAAATGAACGGTAAAATCAGGAGAATCGAATGCGATGAAGCCGGCTCTGCTTTATACCTGCTCGTTCGCCGACAAGTCGGCCGATCCCGATCTTCTTGCGGAACTCGTCTCCGCTCTGGAATACGATTTCAGCTCGCGCCTGGACGCGGAAAGCGGCGTCACGCTTTTCACGCTCTATTTCGATTCGGAAGCCGGCGCGCGCAATGCCGCGGAACGTCTGGAGAAGCTCCGTCCTGATTGGAACGGACTTGGAGCCGTCTTCGGCAATATTGAGGCAGGAACGGTCCGCAGAGAAGACTGGGCGGAATCCTGGAAACTCCATTTCAAGCCGATTGAAATTTCAAACCGCCTCGCCGTGACGCCGTCATGGACGCGTCCGCCGGAAATTCCCGGACGCAAAGTCATGGTTCTCGACCCCGGCATGAGCTTCGGCACGGGACGCCATGCGACCACACGGTTCTGTCTCACGATGCTCGACCGGTATGCGGCGGAACACGATGTTTCCGCGAGTTCGTTTCTGGACGCCGGGTGCGGCACGGGAATTCTGGCGATTGCCGCGGTCCTGCTCGGCTGGAAGGACGTTTCCGCGTTCGACATCGACCCCGACGCCGTTTCCGTCGCGCGCGAAAATGCGAAGGTCAACCATGCCGAGTCGATTCATTTTGAAACGGCGCCGCTGGTCGAGTTCCGGACGGGAAAACAGTTTGACGTGGCGGCTGCGAACATTCTTTCTTCCGCCCTTCTTGCCGGAAAAGCGAAACTGGCTTCCCTTGTAAAACCGGGAGGCACGCTGATTCTCGCCGGAATTCTCGACCGGGAATATCCGGCCGTACGGGATGCATTCGTCTCGGAAGGATTTGAAGAATACGAAACGCTCGCTGAGGAGGACTGGCGAAGCGGGGCGTTCCGATACAACAAACGGAGCAGCTGATATTTATGAAGAAGACCACGGTGCTTGTGACGGGCGGCGGCGGATTTATCGGTTCGCATCTCTGCGAGCGTCTGCTCAAGGAAGGGTGCGACGTCATCTGTCTGGACAATCTGTTCACCGGTTCCAAGAACAACATCCGGCATCTTCTGAGCAACCCTTCGTTTGAATTCATCCGGCATGACATCACCACGCCGATCAGCCTGGAAGTCAATGCGATCTACAATCTGGCGTGTCCCGCGTCGCCGGTGCATTACCAGCATGATCCGGTGCAGACCACCCGCACGAACGTGATCGGCGCCATCAACATGCTCGAACTCGCGCGGCGCCTGAAGATTCCGATCCTCCAGAGCTCCACGTCCGAAGTCTACGGCAATCCGATCGTGCATCCGCAGGACGAAAGCTACTGGGGCAACGTGAACCCGATCGGAATCCGGAGCTGCTACGACGAAGGCAAGCGCTGCGCGGAAACGCTGTTTTTCGACTATCACCGCCAGTACGGGATCGAAATCAAGGTCGTGCGGATCTTCAACACATACGGCCCCCGGATGCTCCCGGACGACGGACGCGTGGTCAGCAATTTCATTGTCCAGGCGCTGAAGGGCGAAGACCTCACGATTTACGGCGACGGTTCGCAGACGCGCAGTTTCTGCTTTATTTCCGACCTCGTGGAGGCGCTGGTCCGGATGATGAAGACCGAACACGGCTTCACGGGACCTGTGAATCTGGGGAATCCCCGAGAATTCACCATGCTCCAGCTGGCCGAAAAAATCATCGGCGTGACCGGTTCGAAGTCGAAGATCGTGTTCCATCCGCTTCCGCAGGACGATCCCGCCAAGCGGAAACCGGATATTTCCCTGGCAAAGTCGGTTCTCGGCTGGGAGCCGGAGATTCAGATCGAGGAAGGCATTCCCCTGACGGTGGAATTCTTCCGACACGAACTGGGACTTTAAGAGAGGCACACCATGTCAGAACCGGCAAGATTCACACTTTCCATCGTGATTCCCGTATATAACGAGGAAAAATTCATCGATTCCGTGATCGAACGGCTGAAGAACGTGAAATTCCAGCCCGGAGTCGAAACGGAAATCATCGCGGTCGACGACTGTTCCAAGGATTCGACCTGGGAAAAACTTCAGGCGTGGGAAAAGAAGGGCGTCAAGATCGCGCACCACGAGGTGAACGGCGGCAAGGGCGCGGCCCTGCATACCGGGTTCCGTCTGGCGACGGGCGATGCGGTCACCGTTCAGGACTCCGATTTTGAATATACCCCGGAAGACCTTCCGGCGGTGCTTCAGCCGATTCTGGACGGACGCGCCGACGCCGTGTTCGGGGCGCGCGAACAGTTCTGTTCCGCCGGCGCGCACCGCGTGATGCGCTACTGGCACAAGCAGGTGAACTGCTTCCTGACGCGGCTCTGCAACATGTTCTCGGACATTGCGCTGAGCGACATGGAGTGCTGCTACAAGATGTTCCGGCTGGAACTCCTGCGGCGGATCACCCTGAAGGAAAACCGCTTCGGATTCGAGCCGGAGGTCACCATCAAGATCGCGGCCATGCATCCGCGCATCTGCGAGGTGCCGGTTTCCTATTCCTCCCGCACCTATGCGGAAGGAAAAAAGATCACGTGGAAGGACGGAGCTTCCGCCGTCCGCTGCATTCTCAAATACGGACTTCTCAGGATCAACTGAAAGGAACTTCTCCATCCATGAAAACAGCACTTCTTCGCACATGTCTCTGCTTCTCGCCTGTTCCGGTCCGGATTCTCGGCAGACACAGTATTCAGTAATTCGGAGAATGGAACCATGTCGGCATTTTTAGCAGAAGCGTCCGCGGCCGATTTCGAGCTGCTTCCCGTGATTCTTGCAATTTTCGGCGTGGCGCTGCTGTTCGCCGGAATCGTGGCATGGTATTTCTATCTCCGGTATCTCAAGCGGTTCCTGAAGATTCTGGAAAACCTTCCGGTGCGCGTTTCCGTGTTCGATTCGGATGCGCATGTGGTATTTTCCCACAAGTTCATGGAATCGGAACCCGATTTCACGGACACATCCACCCGGATCAGGATGCCCCGGGACACCCAGACCTTCAGCCTCAGGGAAAGCATCTTCCGCGTCCTGAAAACCGGCGAGCCGGTAGAGGCTGAATACGGTTCCGACGGCCGCGCGCGGCGGGTCCGGCTCACCCGGCTTCCGCGTTCGGTGTTCGGAAGGGAAACCGTCCAGATGACCTCGATCGACATCCAGGAGCTTTCCGAGGCGCGCGACTCGGCGCGGCGCGAGGCTGAACATTTCCGCACCACGCTCAACGCCATCGGCGACGGCGTGCTGGTTTCCGACCCTTCCGGCCGGATCACGCTGGTGAACCCCGCGGCGGAAACGATTCTCGGACTCCCCGCGTCCCGGCTTCTCGGTTCGGACCTTTCCTCCTGCTTCAAGCTGGTCGACCGGGCGACGGGAAAGACTCCGGCGGACCTTGCGCTCGAGACGGGCGGGCGGGTCGTCCCCGATCTGGATGGAGGAATCATCCGTCCTGACGGCTCCGCGCGCAGCATCTCGGCAGTGGCGTCGCCCGTCGTGGAAGAGAAAAACGGAACCGTCGGCGCCATCACGGTGTTCCGGGACATCACGGAGGAAAAGAAGTTCGAGGAGGAGCGCCGCCGTCTGATGTCCGACATTCAGGACTACGCGGATCAGGAGCAGCTCGTGAACACCTGCCTCCGCTATGTCCTTCTCCAGGCCAACGACGAGGAAGCGCTGCGGCTGGTGCTGCGGACCCTCGGGAACCGTCTCCAGGCCGATTATGTGGTAGTCTACACCTACGGCAAGGCGCTCTCCTCCGCGGCCCCGGCCAGCGCATGGGCCTTCCGGACCGACAGCACGCCGGATGCCTCCGAGCTTGACACCCCCGACCTTTCCGGCAAATGGCTCGCCGCCATTGAACGGGGCGAAACGTTCATTTCCCAGATCCGCTCCATTCCGGAAAACGGCGACGGCGATCTCGGAACCGATCTGAAGTTCTTCCGGAAATGCGGGGCATATTCCCTCTGCCGCACGGGACTGTTTCACGGTGCGGACCTGTGGGGGCATCTTGGCATTCTGTTCCGCGAGCATCCGCATGAATTTTCCTACCAGGACATCCAGCTGGTGAAGGCGGCCTCACACATTCTGGAAATCGTCCACGAGCGTCGCCAGCGCCGCGGCGAGCTTGAACGCAGCGAATATGAAAAGACTCTCATCATGGATACCCTCCGGATCCCGATCGTGCTGTTCAAGACGGAAAAGAAGGTCATGCGCGTCAACCGGGCCGTGCTCGAGCTCACCGGTCTTTCGGAGCAGTATATCTACTCCCATCCGTGCATGGAGGTCATCTGCGGGGACGCCCACGACGACGCCACCTGCCCGGTCAGCAAGGTCTTCCAGGACTTCCGCGAACATTCCGCGGAACGACGGATCGGCGGCAGGGACTTCCATGTTTCCGCGTATCCCATCCTCATTGACGGAAGGATCATCAGCGTGCTGCTGACCCTGTATGACATGACCGCCTTCAACGAGTCCCAGCGCCAGCTGACGCGCGCCCTCCTCGACGCCCAGAACGCCAGCAAGGCGAAGTCCTACTTCCTGGCCACCATGAGCCATGAACTCCGCACACCGCTCAATGCCGTCATCGGCTTCAGCGAACTTCTCCGCGGCACGGAAATGTCCGCCTCCGAACGGGACGAATGCCTCAAGTCCATCAATGTCGCGGGGCACACGCTGCTGAATCTCATCAGCGACCTGCTCGACCTTTCCCGGAACGAATCCGACCAGCTCAAGATCGTTCCCCAGCCGACCGCCATCGGCAGCATGCTCGACGAACTCCGCGCCATGTTCCGGTTCAAGGCCGACGAGAAGAAACTTTATTTCCGCCTGGAAGTCCAGTCCGGATTCCCGGAAATCCGGATCGACGGCATGCGTCTCCGCCAGATTCTGCTCAACCTGATCG
>CAZHPP010000117.1:0-9403 GCA_964534535.1 uncultured Victivallales bacterium
GGATGCTGTGGCGCTTTTCATTGAACGTAAATTGGCAGAAGCGAAAAATGCAGATGTGGAAGGTCATTGGATGGCATGAGGAGAAAAATAAAAATAGCTGTGGCATCCGGGAAAGGCGGTACCGGAAAAACCACCGTCGCGCTAGCATTGGCGGATGCAGCAGGAGCCGGAACGTTATTACTTGATTGTGATGTGGAACAGCCGAATTGTCATCTGTTTCTTACAGCAAAAGCCACGGAAGAACCGGTGACTGTTCTGAAACCTCGGGTAGAGGAAGAACTTTGCAACGGATGCGGACGTTGCCTTGAAGTCTGTCAGTTCAATGCCATTGCACTTCTTGGAAAAAAGATTCTGCTGTTTCAGGATTTGTGCCATGGCTGCGGCGGATGCGTCCGGGTCTGTCCCAGGGGCGCATTAAGAGAGGAAGCATCTCGGATTGGTGAAATCGGAATCGGTTCGACAAACACACTGAGCTTGATTGAAGGGCGTTTGTCTATCGGACAAAGTATGTCACCGCCTTTAATCCGTGCGGTCAAGGAGCATTCCATGGAAAGTTCCGGAATTGTCATAACGGACTGTCCGCCGGGAACCGCCTGTCCGATGGCTGCGGCGGTTCGGGATTCGGACTTTGTCGTATTGGTTACGGAACCGACTCCGTTCGGGTTGCATGACTTGGGCTTGGCGGTCGATACTTTGCGCCTGTTGAAACTTCCGCTCGGAGTTGTCATCAATCGTTCCGACAACGGTGATGAATCGGTGCAAGCGTACTGTTATACTAAAGGAATACCGGTGTTGCTTGAAATCCCGAATCGGCGGGAGATTGCGGAAGCGTATTCTCGCGGAGTTTCTCTTTTGAAAGCCGTTCCGGAACTGAGAACGGAATTTGAACAAGTCCTTAAAACGATTGAAAAAATTTCGGGATCGGAGCCGGTGAAATGAAAGAGTTGGTCATAATCAGCGGCAAAGGCGGTACCGGGAAAACCAGTCTGACCGCGTCGTTCGCCGCGCTTGCGGGGCGTTCTGTATTGGCGGATTGCGATGTGGACGCGGCGGATTTGCACTTGTTGCTCCATCCGGAGATCAAGGAAACACATTTGTTTTCCAGCGGTCATGAGGCTGTAATTGAATCAGGTCGTTGCAATGGGTGCTGGATTTGCAGGGATTTGTGCCGCTTTCACGCGATCAACATGAAAAACAACATTGCGCAAATTATTCCGTATTCCTGTGAAGGATGCAAGGTATGCGTGAATAACTGTCCGGAAAACGCGATAACTTTTCAGGAACGCATTTGCGGCGAATGGTATGAATCGGAAACACTTTACGGCTCCATGATTCATGCAAAACTTTATCCCGGCGCGGAAAACTCCGGAAAACTGGTATCACAGGTGCGCAAGTCGGCCAAAGAACTTGCCAAGCGGCAGGGTACGGAATTGATTTTGGTTGACGGACCTCCGGGAATTGGTTGTCCGGTGATCGCTTCGGTCGGCGGTGCGTCTGCGATATTGGCAGTAACCGAACCGACCGTGTCCGGGGAACATGATCTGGAGCGGGTGCTGAAACTTGCCCGACATTTTGAAATTCCGGCGATGGTTTGTGTCAACAAATGGAATCTGAATGCTGAAGCAACCGTCAGGATCGAAACAAACGCCGTTTCTTTCGGAGCTCTTATGGTCGGAAGGATTCCTTATGACGGTATCTTTACCAAAGCCATGTGCAACGGAAAAACGGCAATTGATTACGCGCATTCTGATGTGACGGAAAATATAGAGAAGATATGGACGAAAATATATCGAACCATTTTATTGTGATTGAAAAAACTTACAACAATGGATCATTTGATCCGGAAAGGAAAATTATGAAAATCGCAATTCCACTTGCCGCAGGGAAACTGTGCATGCACTTCGGCCACTGCGAACAATTTGCTCTGATCGACGTTGACGCCAATGGAAAAAACATCACGGGAAAAACGTTGGTTACTCCGCCGCCGCACGAACCGGGACTTCTCCCGAAGTGGTTGGCTGAAAAGGGCGTCACGCAGATCATCGCCGGAGGCATGGGGCAGAGAGCGAAGGATTTGTTTTGTGAACGGGAAATCGCCGTTGTCACCGGTGCAATGGGCGATGATCCGGAACAGTTGGTTAAGGAGTTTCTGACCGGAACTCTGAAAACCGGTGTCAATACCTGCGACCATTAATGAAAATGAGGGAGCTCATTTCTCGTCTTGGCTAGTACATTTCGAGAAATGTTTTTGCAAATAGTTATAAATGTGTTTGACATATCACAATATCATGATATATTGATGTGTGGTTTTTATGATCAGGAAATCAATCGAAAGGGCTGTAAAATGGGAAATTGTACTGTATGTCCGTTTATCCGTTATTGGTATGTCGTGATTGCCATCATAGTGATTGTGTGGGCGGTGCAGAAATTCATAAAGGAAAAGAGTTCGTCTACGGCGACAGTTATTGCCGGAGTGGAGGATCTGAATGAACAAAGTTTCCCGGACGCATTGTCGAAAGCCGGTGTATTGCTGATCGATTTCTGGGCTCCTTGGTGCGGTCCGTGCAAGGCGCAAATGCCAATCATTGCAGAAACAGTGCCTTCATTGCCACAGGGCGTGCGAATCGCAAAGGTTAATATCGACGAGAAGCCGAATCTGACTGAACGCTACAAGGTCAGCGGCGTACCGACGTGGATTGTGTTTCGAAACGGGAAAGAAATTCATCGCGTAAGCGGAGTTCAATCAAAGGAAAATCTTTTGCAGCTTGCAGAAATGAAGGGGGAGTAGACTTATGAAGTATGTTATCGTTGGCGGGGTAGCCGCCGGAGCCGGAGCTGCCGCCAGATTGCGGAGACTTGACGAAAATGCGGAAATCATTCTGCTGGAACGCGGAAGTTATATTTCGTTCGCCAACTGCGGGTTGCCCTATCACATCGGCGGTGTCATCGAAGATCGTGACGAACTTCTGGTCATGCCGGAGCAGAAATTCCGCTCGTGGTTCCATGTGGATGTCCGAACCGGAAATGAAGTCATCGCGATTGACCGCGCACAAAAAAATCTGGAGATTCGCCGGACGGATGGAAGCGTCTATCGGGAATCTTATGACAGACTTCTGCTGGCGACCGGATCGTCTCCGCTTACACCGGATATTCCCGGCTCGGACGATGAACGCGTTTTACGTTTATGGACCATTCCCGATATGGATCAAATCAATGCGAAAATCGCTTCCGGCGCAAAAGACGCCGTGGTGATCGGCGGCGGATTCATCGGTCTGGAAGCCGCAGAAAATCTGCGCGAACGCGGATTGAACGTGACCATTGTTCAACATTCCGGGCATCTCCTGCCGACGCTGGACTGTGAAATGGCTTCCCTGCTTCGCCGTGAACTTGAATTGTGTGGAATAATGGTGAAACTCAATTCAGAAGTGACCCGTTTCCGCCGGGATAAAAACGATTTTTACGCCGAGCTCAATGACGGAACGGAACTGAAAGCCGATCTTGTCATTCTGAGCGTCGGAGTCAAACCCAATTCGGAACTGGCGGTATCCGCCGGACTCAAAACCGGCAAGCGCGGCCATATCGCGGTCAACGCCAATCTTCAGACTTCCGATCCGGATATTTACGCGGCGGGAGACGCGGTCGAAGTCCTCGACCCGGTCACCGGAAGTAAAACGGCGATTCCGCTGGCCGGCCCCGCCAACAAACAGGGGCGTATCGCCGCTGACAATCTTTCCGGAGGCTCAAGCGTTTACAAAGGGACCTTCGGAGCATCGGTTATTAAAGTTGGCCGTCTGACTGCCGCGACGGTCGGCTGGAACGAAGCGAAACTCATGGCCGCCAGTCTTCCCTATCACAAAATTTACACCCATCCGGCTTCCAATGCCGGATATTATCCCACCTCGTCGCAGATGCACATCAAACTGCTTTTCGCGCCTGACGGTAAAATCTACGGCGCGCAGATCGTCGGAACTTCCGGCGTTGACAAGCGGATCGACACCATCGCCTGTGCCATGGAATGCGGAAAAAGCGCACTGGAACTGGCCGAACTGGAATTCGCCTATGCGCCGCCGTTCAATTCCGCCAAAGATCCGGTCAATTTCCTCGGCATGATTGCGCAGAATATCCTTTCCGGTCTTTCGACTCCCGCTTATGCGGAAAATCTTCCGGAAAACGCCTTGATTCTGGATGTTCGCGAGCCGGGAGAGAATTCGAGAGGTTCAATGCCCGGCGCGGTCAACATTCCCTTGGGACAGCTTCGCAAGCGCCTTGCCGAATTGGATAGAAGCCGTCCCGTCGTTGTTTGCTGTCAGGTGGGATTGCGCGGGTATCTGGCCGAACGCATTCTCAAACAGAATGGATTTGATGCATTCAATCTTTCCGGCGGTTATCTCTCCTGGCGAATGATTCACGATCAAAAACCGGATAATCCGTGCGGCTGTCTCGGATTAAAACGCCGAAAGGAAAATTGAAATGGAGCAGCCAAATATCATTTTGCGCATGGTGCGATTGTTCCTTTCCGGGCCGCTTGCCGGTATTTTCATAGCGGCTGGAATCATTGCCGGGGTCGTGGCGCTTATTGCGACTCCGAGGGAGGAAGATCCGCAAATCGTCGTTCCAATGGCGGATGTTGAGGTCGCTTATCCCGGACATTCGCCCGGAGAAACCGAACAGCTCGTCACCAGACCGCTGGAACGCTTGATGTGGCAGCTTGACGGTGTGGAACACGTTTATTCGGTGAGCCGTCGCGACGGCGCATTGGTGACCGTGCGCTTTCATGTCGGCGAAGACCGTGACCGGGCCATGGTGCGTTTACGCGATAAAATAGAGGAAAATCGCAATATCGTCCCTTCCGGCGTGACCAGCTGGCGCGTGATGCCGGTCAGCATCAACGATGTTCCGATTGTGACTTTGACGCTTTCCGGCAAAAATTACAATTCCGCGCAACTTCGGCGCATTGCCGAGGAGCTTGCCGCGCATCTCGACGCGACGCCGGATATTTCGCGCTCGGAAATTGTCGGCGGAGAGAGACGGATTCTGCGCGTAGAGCCAATCATCGAAAATCTGACGGCGCAACACGTGAGTTTGCCGGAGATCGGCGAAGCCATCCGGCGCGCCAATGCCACATCCAGCGTCGGAACCGTCCTTGACAACGGTAGCGAACACCTGCTGATGACTTCACCCGCGCCGGTTTCGGCGGAAGAACTTGGGCGTGTGGTCGTTCGCAGCGGCAACGGGCGGCTCATCCGCGTTTCGGATGTGGCCGCAGTGACCGACGGCGAGGATTTGCCGTCGGTATATGTCCGGCACAACGGCGAACCGGCGGTCACGGTGGCGTTCAGCAAAAAGGCGGGCGTCAACGCCGTCGCGCTCGCGAAAAAAATTATTGCCGAAGCCGGGGCTGCACGCGGTTCGATCATCCCGGCCGATGTCACGTTGACCGTAACACGCGATCAGGGCGAATCCGCCAACACCCGGGTAAATGGTCTTGTGGAGAGCATGTTCTTTGCCATTGTGACGGTGATTTTGCTGATTGCATTGACGATGGGCTGGAAAGAAAGTCTGGTGGTCGGCGTTTCCGTCCCGGTGAGTTTCGCATTGGCGCTGCTGACCAATTATCTGTTCGGATTCACGCTGAACCGGGTAACGCTCTTTGCTCTGATTTTGAGCCTCGGCCTCGTGGTGGACGATCCGATCACCAACGTGGATAACATTCAGCGGCATATCCGTATGGGCAGGAAAAAACCGCTGGAGGCGACGCTTGACGCGGTTCGCGAGGTTCTGCCGCCTGTAATCATGTCCACAGTGGCAATCATCATTTCGTTTACGCCGATGTTCTTCATCACCGGCATGATGGGGCCGTATATGGCGCCGATGGCGATTAATGTGCCGCTGACTGTTACTTTTTCGACGCTCTGCGCCTTGACGTTCGTGCCGTTTCTGGCTTTGAAACTCCTGAAACACAAAAGCGGAGAACTGCAATCGGCCGCCTCCGGCACGTCCGCCGCCGAAGCCGCGCCGGAATGGGTGCGGAAACTTTACGGGGCAATGATTCATCCGTTTCTGAAAAGGCGCAACGCATGGCTGCTTCTTGGCACGGTGTTTCTGCTGCTGATCGCTTCAGCGGCACTGATGCTCTTCAAAGTACCGCTCAAGATGCTGCCCTATGACAATCGCGACGAATTGCAGCTGGTGCTGAAAATGCCGCAGGGCAGTTCGCCCGAAGCGACGGCCGCTTTGACCGCCGAACTCGAACAGTATCTGGCAAAACAAAATGAAGTCATTCATTATCAAAGTTATATCGGCGTTCCAAGCCCCATTGACTTCAATGGTCTGGTTCGGCATTACAATATGCGCAACTTTTCGAATCAGGCGGATATCCGCATCAATCTTGTTCCCAAGGCGAAACGCAAAATACCATCCCATGAAATCGCACTTCGTCTGCGCGACGGTGTGAATGAAATCGCCGCGCGGCATCATGCGCTGGTCAATATTGTGGAGGTTCCGCCGGGGCCGCCGGTGCTGGCGACCGTGACCGCCGAAGTGTATGCCCGTCCCGATCAGTCCCACGCCGAACTTCTCGCCGGAGCCGAAGAACTGAAAAAACGTCTGGCGGAAACGGATTCCAGACATTTCGCGGAAATCGATTCGATGAATGAACCTGCGCCGGAGCGCTGGATTTTTGAGATTGATCCGGATAAAGCCGCGCTCAACGGCATTACTGCCGCCGAGGTTACGCGCTGCCTTGCATCCGCCGTTTCGGGGACTCACCTTGGCGATTTGCGTGTTAACGACGAGCGTCAACCGTTGCAGATTATTCTGCGGCTTCCATTTGCCGACCGCAATGAAATCAATCGCTTGAACGAACTTTCCATGCGCGGTTCAACCGGGACGGTTCCGCTGGCGGAGCTTGGAAAATTTGTGCGTGCCGGAAGCGAAATGCCGATCATGCACAAAAACCTCAAAAGGGTTGAATTCGTGACGGCGGAAACGGTAGGACGCGCTCCCGGAGAGATGGTGCTTGAAACACAATTCCGCACGCTGAAAAAACATCCGCTCCCCGATGGCATCGGCGTCGATTGGGCAGGTGAAGGGGAATGGGAGATCACGCTTCGGGTATTCCGCGATCTTGGAATAGCGTTCGGTGTTGCGCTGGGCGGGATTCTGCTGCTGCTGATCGTCCAAACCGGAAGCGTCCGTCTGTCACTGGTAATGATGTGCGCCATTCCTCTGACGCTGATCGGGATTGCGCCGGGATTCTGGCTTCTCAATGTGTTTGGCGCGGAAACGGTCGGAGGCTATTCCAGCCCGATCTTTTTCACCGCTACCGGAATGATCGGCATGATTGCTCTGGGTGGTATCGTCATACGCAACTCTATTGTTCTATTGGAGTTTATTCAGGAAAGCGAGGCAAACGGCGTTCCGTTGCGGCAGGCGATTTCCGAAGCGGGAGCGGTTCGATTCCGTCCGATTATGCTGACGGCTGTCACCACGTTGATGGGGGCGTGGCCGATTACGCTTGATCCGATTTTTTCAGGGCTTGCATGGGCGCTGATTTTCGGGTTGCTTGCCAGTACGCTTTTCACAATGATTGTCATTCCGGCGATTTATCTGTTGATTGCCGATAAAAGAAACGAGGCCAAATTATGAAAAAAGTGAAATTTATTATTTTCGCAGTTATCGTCATCGGATTTATCGTCTGGGCGATGCTCTATCAATCCGGAACAATTGGCGGCGGTGTCAAGGTCTCGCCGGGAGAAAAAAACGGAAATCAAGGCGGAAATGATACGCAATGGAGTGTCATAACTGAAAGTGTGATTCCGGTTATGTATTCGGCCGTCGGGACGGTGCGGAGCCGGGAGGAGATAGACATTATTTCACGTCTGATAACGGCGCGGGTGATTCAGGTGAATTTCCGGAGCGGTGAATCCTTTCGTGAAAACGACATACTGATTCATCTTGAAGATAAGGATCTGCAGGCGAAAGTCGAAGCGGCGAAGGAAAATCTGAAAGGTGCGGAAAGCCGTCTTGCTTTTGCCGTCGAGGAACATGCCCGCTATGCGAAACTGGTGGAATCCAACGCCGTTTCGCGCCGAACCTACGAGGAATCGGTAAGCAATCTTAATTCGGCAAAGGCGCAGGTTGCTATGATGAAACATGAGCTTTCCAATGCGGAGACGAATTTGGATTACGCCACAATCCGCGCCCCGTTTGACGGTATAGTGGCGGAACGCAACTGCGATCCGGGTGATTTGGCGACTCCGCTCAATCCGTTGATGAAGATTTTCAATCCGGCAAAATTGCAACTGCGGGTTCCGGTTCGGGAAAATCTGTTTGCCAAGATAAAACAAGGCGACAAGCTGCTTGTTGCGGTCGAATCCACTGGCAAGACATATCCGGCGGAAGTCCGTGAAATCATCCCCGCTGTGGATACGGGCAGCAGGACATTTCTCGTCAACGCCTGTCTTTCCGGCGAAACGAAAGATTTGATGCCTGGGATGTTCGCCACCTGTGCCATTCCCGTGGGCGAAAAAAAGATGTTGAGCGTTTCCCCTGACGCAATCATGAAAATTGGTCAGTTGGAATATTTGTACACTTGTTCGCCGGAAGGAAAACAGGTAAAAACATTGATTAAGACAGCGCCGCTTCCCGGAACGGATCGGCGCGAAATTATTTCCGGAGCCCAAGTCGGCATGAAATATAAGGAGAAATGATGATGACACCCCAGTTGTTACCGGATGATTTTTTGAATCAAATGGCGGAAATCATCAAGTTGATCGGACATCCGCAGCGACTGCGGATTCTGGAATTTCTGGACATCCACGGGGAAAGCCCGGTCGGAATGATCGTTGAAGGCATCAAAGCGCCGCAGGGGGCGGTATCCCAGCAGTTAAATCGGATGCGGATGGCGGGCATCATCAGTTGTCGTCGCGATGGACGACAGGTATTATATCAGATTGCGGCGGTCAATGCGATCACGATTCTGAACTGCCTTCTGGAAAAATACAAAAAGATGAAGATGAAGTAGTTGTAGTAGCAACGAAATTTTGAACGCAGGAATTTGTTCCCGGTCAAAATTCCGTTTTTTATTTTGAGCGGCGAAAAGCTCGCCCTGCATCACAGACGTTTTCTGCTTGCCTATCAATTACCGGTTTCGCTGCAATGGATATTCGAGCATGTGATTCAGGTTGGCTTTCCCACGAGAAATTTAGACGGATTCATTTGTCCTCGGTCAAAATTCCGGTTGCCACCCACCCTCAAATTCTCTGCTGAAAAATTAGAAAGAACGGAGATTGGACGACCAGTTTTTTTGATTTCAACCGCTTCGGCTTTCCGTCGAGGCGGTTTTTATTTTGACGCAAATCCCGTTGAACACCAAGGTTTTGCAGATTTTACTTCCGAACGC
>CAZHPP010000118.1:0-9402 GCA_964534535.1 uncultured Victivallales bacterium
TTCTGCTGAGAAGCTTCGCGACAGGGAGCGCCGTATTTTTCCCGGCTGTTCCCAGATTCATTTTCCACGAGATCACACTCCTCATAAAATTCGGGAATCATCAATTTCTCCACGCAGCTGCGATCAAGTTCCACTCTGGCAGTCAGCGCCCCTGCATGAAATGGATTCTGCGAATATCATATTCCATGACACGGACATTTTATGTCTCCGGAGTTTGGAAGAACTTTCTGCAGAATGCCGTCGGCGAGGTGAAATGGACCTCATCCATGATATGGCTGAACCGGAAATTCGTCTGAGCAGCCCCAGTCGCTCCGGTCGGGCACGCCGTCGGAATATCTGGAAACCGGTCACTTCACAGTTCCGTCAATCAGTCCGGAAACATCGACGGAATAGATTCCGCGCGAACCTTCGTGGATCGAATCGATCGTGACGCTTCTGCCGTCGCGCGCCCAGCGCGGATGCAGGTCGCAGCGCGTCGGTTCCGAATACTTCGGATCGGCATAAAATCTTCCGATTTCATATGCGTGCTTTTCCGCAAGATTGTAAAGATAAAGTCTGCGGCAGTCGTCTTCCTGCGGATAGCTGTCGGTCAGCATCCAGCGGTTGTCCGACGAAGAGGTGCAGTGGCCGTCGAGCGGAAAAACGTCCCGCGCAATGCATTCGGGCTCGCCAGGCGCGCGGTCAGTGTAATAGTAATACTGCCAGCCGCCCTTGAACCGGTTGGAATAATTGATGATGTGCACCGGATCCGTCCAGAAATAATGGGAAGACATGTCTTCCAGATTGAGCGGCCACAGGTCCGTTCCGTCGGGATTCGCCGTAAACATATGGGTAAGATGCCAGGGCGTTCCGTCCTTCTGCAGCACGCGCCAGCGGTGAAAGAATCCGAACCGTTTTCCATCCGCGCTGAACAGCATGTGATTGAACCAGCCGGGCAGCGCCGGATTCATGGTCGGATGCGGAAACGCCTTCGTGACCTGCGCCACGGAAACAACCAGCTTCGCCGTATTTTCCATAAGGTCGACCAGCCAGACTCCCTCGTTGTCCGGCACCGGGACATGGAGATTCGGGTCGATTCCGCCGGGATAGCCGTAGCCGGGGCGCTCCCGGTCGAGACGGGAAAAGTTCAGGCTCAGCGCGTGGCGGCCGTCCGGGCTCAGACAGTAAACAGGGCGGCAGATGCGGCGTTCCTTTCCCGTTTCAAGGTTCAGGATCCGGGCAAAGAAACGGCCGTCTTCGCAGTCGTTGAAGATGACGGAGTCCGGGTCGTCCCTGAGCCACTGGAGCATGCATCCCTGCTGCCAGCACCAGGCGCGGGTGTCAGCGAACTTTACGAACTTTCCATGTTCGATGAACCCGAGATTCGCCGTTTCTCCCGCGACGGGCTGGCGGGCCGTGAAGGAAACTTCATTGGCCAGGTGGCGGGTCATGGATTCGTTCCATGCGAATTTGTCAAAATAGCCGAAAAAGTAATGTTTTTCCCCGCGCATGAGACATTTGACGGGGAGGTGTTTCACCGTGATCATATTTTCGAAATCCTTTCAGGTTGATTCCCTGACAGCGAGCTCCTGCCGCAGGACAACCTTGCGGACGGGCGAATTGAGACCGTCGCGAAGCCGCGCCTCGGTCATATTCCATAGCGTGCGGGCGAACTGGCCGTTGTTGAAGCCGATCGAGGTGAGCGGCGGATTCCAGCACGCGTCAAGCGCAATGTTGTCGAAGCCGCAGACGGCGCAGTCCTCCGGGACGCGGAATCCGTGCCGGTACAGCACAGAGATGATTCCGAATGCGGCCATGTCTGTGGCGGCCACGATGGCGCGGGGCGGACGTTTGTGTTCGGCAAGCCACCGCTCCATGGCTTCGACGGCAGATTCCATGCGCAGGTCCCTCATCCGGAATTCGCGGCACGGCAGAGCATGTTTTTGAAGCGCATCGGCATATCCGTCCCAGCGCGGACTTTTCTCCTCGCTGCGGAAGAGCACCAGATCGCTTCCATAGCCGCGGGAAATCATGTATTCCGTGATGATCCGGGCGCTTTCGCGGAAATCGATGCTCACGCAGTCGGCCAGATCGGTGGAAGGCGTTCCGAAGAGTTCCACGAGTTTTCCGGAACTGCGGCATTCGCGCAGAATCTTTCCGAGCGGCTGTTCGGAGACGAGCCCCTCCACAAAGCCGATGATCAGCGCATCCACATTGAGTCCGATGAATTCGCCGAGGACATTCATATTCTTTCCATTGTTCCAGCCGTCGAAGTCGAGGGCGGAAATGAGGAGACGGTATCCGGCGTCGGCGGCATAGTGCCGCAGGCGTTCGCAGAATTCCATGCGCACGGGATTGGAAAGTTCGGTGAAGGCGGCGCCGATCATGTGCGTCTTTCCGGTGAGAAGGCTCCGCGCGTTGAGGTTCGGGCGGTAGCCGAGGGCCTCGGCCGCCTCCTTGATGCGCCGGCGCGTGGCCGCGCCGATGTCGGGCTTGTCCTTGAGCCCGCGCGACACGGTGTTGACCGAGACGCCGAGGAGTTTCGCAATATCTTTGAGAGTGGCCGCCATGAAAGGACCTTTCCTTTGTTCTGCGATAATATATCAACATTATTGTTAATGTCAAATGGTTTTCTGATTTTTTCTTCCGAAATGGAAGAAATCGGAAAAATGAGCCGTTCCGCCGATTTCGTCCTTGCTGTTTTCCGATTTAATTCAGCAGAAAATATTTTTTTGGGATTTCCCTCTTGACAAATCAATCATCATGGTGTATAATGTATCAGCAACAAACATTAACGTTAATGTTTATATCCTGACAAAGGAAAACAGAAAGGAAACGGGCATGAGAATGTTTCGAAGGGAAAAATTTTTTACATTGATAGAGCTCCTGGTCGTGATTGCGATCATCGCGATTCTGGCCGGGATGCTGCTTCCGGCGCTGAACAAGGCCAGGGAAAAAGCCATGGAAATTTCCTGCAAGGCGAATCTGAAACAGGTCGGTCTCAGTCTCGCCATGTATGAAGGCGACAACAATGACTGGGCTCCGGGCAGTGAATACAGTTACACGACATCCGACGCCGGCGGCGGCGTTCTCTGGTTCAACCTGATGAAAAACAGCGGATATTTCAAGGTCTCCAGCGGCAATTTCCGGAACAACTATACGCGCTGTCCGAAGATCAAGGATGTCGCGGAGGGATGTTCCTGGGCAGACTGGCTGACCTACGGAATCAACACCTGCATCTGCTACGGAACCATCTTCAGTCCGGATTATACGGCAAAGAATGCGAATTATGTGTATCTGTCTCCGGATTTCAGCACTTACGCGTTCTGCAGGATTTCCTCGATCAGAAAGGGAGCGTCTTCCATATCTTATATCCACGACTCCTGCCTCCCCACCTATTCTCCGTTCATCTTTCCCCATAACGATGCAGGAAATATTCTTTATCTGGACCGTCACGTCGGAGATGTCCAGCGAAGGTCAGTTCCCGGCAGCTATCTGGAACTGTGGAGTCAAAAGGGGGACCATGGACAACTCATCTATAACGGATACAAGATGGAGCGCAGCAGTCTTTGTGCGCCATTCCATTATCTGCCCTGAGATTCAAGCACAGTGTATAATTAGGAGATCCTGATGAAGAAGTTGTGGCTTTGCTGCGGCCTGGTGCCGTTTGTCTGCATGTCCGTGTTCGCAGCCGGAGAGTCCTTGAACCTGGTCAGAAACGGCGGTTTTGAACAGGGCGGAGAACATTGGCGGGCCAATGCAGGAACCCATGCGGTGTTCGGACCCGGGACAGGCAGAAACATGTCAAGGGGAATCCGGATTCCGGTCAAAGGCAGTCAGCGCGCAATCGTTTCCCAGTCGATTGAAGGGATCGAGCAGAATCAGAAATACCTGATCACGGCGTGGATCAAATCCGATAAAGATATTCACTCCTGGCTGAGCATGGATGTCTATAAGAAAACCGGAGAATTCTGCAGCGGCCGCGGTTTTTACAACTGCCCGGTGATCCTCGGCAAGGACTGGACCTGCGTAAAGATGTCCTATGTCAACAAAGGAGAGAAGCCGGAGGATCACAACTATTATTTTATTATGGTGGTCAATGTCTCCCCGTCTGCGAAAAATGCGGAAGGATGCGGCTATTTTGACGACATCATGTTTGTCAAGGATATTCCTTCCTGGACCCTCACGCAGATCCATCCGACCCATAACTCCATGCCTTCCGAAGGCGGAGAAATGATTCTTTCCCATTATTGCGAACAGGGAGTCGTTCCGGCGAACAGGACTCCGCGGCTGACGGCGGAACTGACCCGTCCGGGCGCAAAAACCGTCATTCCCCTGAACGTCAGGGTGCTTCCGGGAAGACTGCACGTGAAAATACCGCCGGCCGGTCCCGGTCCCGCAACGCTGAAAGTGATTCTTTCCGATGCCGCCGACGGCAAGGTATACGGAGAAAAACTTGTTCCGTTCCTCATCCGGGAAAAGCAGGCCGCGCCGAAAAGCGCCTGCATGATCGACGGGAAAGGCAGAGCGATTGTCGACGGCAAGCCGTTTATGCCGCTGGGATTCTACTGCAACATAAAGGAAGACGGCCTGTCTCCGGCGTTTCTCTCCATGCTGGACAGGATCCGGGATTCCGGGACCTTCAACTGTTTTACCGCCTACAACATCTCCTACTTTCTCAAAAGCGACCGGGAACTGACCCGGTTCTTTGATGAAGCTCAGAAACGCGGTCTGAAAGTGCTTCCGAACTTCACCTCTTTTGTGCACGGCGGTCCCATGGGAGACGACCGGCAGGCCAGTTCAGACCGCGCCGAACGCGAGAAACGAATCAGCCGGATCACAGGCCTGCTGAAAAATCATCCCGCAATGCTGGCCTATTACATTGATGACGAAACTCCGGTGGGAGAACTGGGGGATGTCATTTTTGGAAGACGGCTGCTCAACCAGTACGACCCGTTCCATCCGACATGGGGCGTCTCCTATACCTCGGAGGTCTATCAGTTCTATTTGCCGGCAGTGGATGTCTTTGCCTACGATTCCTATCCGATCAACCGGGGAATGGGCACGACCAGTTTTACCCACACGTTTGCCCGCAAGGCGCACAGTCTGACCGATCTGGTCTGGATGGCGCCGCAATGCTATCAGGCCGATGACATTGTCCTGAACGTGGAAAACATGACGTCCGTCTGCGCCGTGGGAATCATCTACGGAGCCAAAGGATTCATCTTCTATTCGCTGACCACGCCATACGACAAAAGCGACATCGGCAGGCGCTGGTCCGATATTCTTGGGGTCGGAAAAATTCTCAAGGAGCTGGAACCGTTCATCATGTCGGAACAGCCGCTCCAGATGCTCCAGGTCAAGAATTTCAGGGACGAAACGAGCGCGGCTCTGCTGACCGACGCCCGCGGCAATTACCGGATCATCGCCGCAGGAGGCAGCAGGGATCATCGCTCCGAAATCAGGATTCCGGCGGACCTGCATCTTGTTTCAACCAGATTCGGACACCTGAAGGAAACAGCCCCCGGGGTGCTGTTGTACGAAGGCGGTGTATTGACCTGTGATATCGGAGTTCTGAGCAGAAAAACAAAGTAGCAGCCGGAGGAGTCTGAAAGGACTTCACGCCTGAAGGAAAAAATACCGGAGATCAGATGAATTGCCCCGGTTCAGTACAGGGGAATTCATCATTTATTCCGGATCGGAAAGAATTTTCATTATGGGAGACAACATGTCAAAGGAAAAATGGTATCAGCAGTCGCTGTACCGTCTGCTGGTGGATATGCATATCGCCGACTGGAACGAGGAACTGCTCCGGGATTTCTCCCCGGAAAAATACGCGGAGATGATGGCTCTGGGCAAAGTCGGCACGGCGGAAGTCTATGCCGGTTCCAGTCTCGGGCTGTGCTATTGGCCGACGAAAATCGGGTATCGGCACCGCCAGCTGCACGGCAGAGACCTTCTGGGAGAAACGATCGAGGCCTGCCGGAAACGCGGCATCAACGTCCAGATCTACCTGAATGTCTGGAACCGCGCTGCGTACGATGCACATCCGGAATGGCGCATTGTCCTGTTTGACGGGAAAGGGACCTGCGAGCATACGAAACTGCGTTTCGGACAATGCTGTCCCAATACCGGCTTCGGGCAGTATTTCCTGAGTCTGCTGGACGAGCTGGCCGCCAGTTACGATTGCTGCGGATACTGGATCGACATGATCGGCAACTGGCACTATTGCTATTGTCCGGCCTGCCAGGAACGCTTCCGCAGGGAAAGCGGTTATGATGAAATTCCGCATACTGCGGACTGGAATGATCCTGCCTGGCTCGCCTTTGAACAATGCCGTTCCAACTGGCTCAACGAATTTGCGGATTCCATCCGGCAGACCGTGAAGAAAAGAGCTCCGGAACGGACCGTCACGATGCAGTCCGCCAGCATCAACCTCTTCCACGGCGGAGGGATCGGCGAGCGCTTCCTCAAGGCCAACGAATACCTTGCCGGAGACTTTGTCGGAAACCGGATTGAGCAGTCCTACGTCTGCAAATTTTTCTCGGCGATGTCCAGCAACCGGCCGATTGAGTTCATGACTCCGCGTTGCGAGGACCTCGCGTATCACACGACGACCCGCAGTTACGACAACCTGCTGATGCGTTCGTACGCGGCAATCGCCAACCAGGCATCGTTCACTCTGATTGACGCCATTGATCCCCGCGGGACGCTCGACCGCAGATTCTACGAGATGTCCGGCAGGCTGAGCAGTTCGTATGCCCGGTTTGAGAAATATATCGACGGCAATTCCGAACCCTTCCATGATATTGCCATTTATCACAGTCCGGCGTCTCAGGTGGACTTGGACCACCGCTTCAACGGAATTCCGCAGCTGGAAGACCATTATCTGAACACGCGGCCGTTCCTGCGTGTCCGCTGGAACGTGACCGGAATCCTGATGGGCAGCCATCAGCTGTTCACGGTCGTCAGCGGCAGCGATCCCCGGAAATGGAAGAATGTTCCGGTCATCCTGCTGTGCGACTGCATGTTCCTTTCCGAAGAAGAATGCACTGCACTGGAAAAATATGTGCGCGAAGGAGGGAAAATCCTGGCAACGTTCCGGACATCCCTGTACGATCAGAAGACCGGAATCCGTCCGGATTTCCGTCTGGCGAAACTGTTCGGAATCCATTATACCGGAGAAATGACCGAGCCGGTAACGTATATTGCGCCTTCGGGCAGCGGCTCAATCCCGGGCATTACGCCCGATTATCCCCTTATGCTGAACAGCGCGCAGGTGAAGGTCACGGCTGAACCGGATGCAGAAGTGCTTGGAACCCTGACCCTGCCGATTTCCGGATGCGATGAAATCACTTACTTCAGCGCCGCCCTCAGCAATCCCCCGATGAAGCCGACCGATTCTCCCGCATTGATCCGGCATCGTTACGGCAAAGGGGAAGTCATTTACATTGCAGGCAGCCTGGAAGACGTTGAACTGGATTTCCACCGCGGCGTTCTCAGCCGGCTGCTGTCTTCCCTGCGGGGACGTCCGATCGTGAAGACCAATGCGCCTCCCTGCGTGGAATGCACCCTGTTTGATCAGCCCGGACAGAAACGGATGATCTTTTCCTGTCTGAATCTTCCCGAGGAACTTCCGGTTCTGCCGATCAGGGACCTGACTTTCAGGCTGAACCTGCCCGCAGAGAAAAGAGTGACAAAAGTCCTTTCCGCCCCCGATGACCGGGAATATCCGTTCCGATATGACGGTCATGACCTGATCATAACCATCCCGGAGCTGAAAGAATTTTCTCTGATGGTGCTGCAGTATTAAGGAAAGAAGGCGGCCGTGCAGTTCAGACAAGTTCATCTTGATTTCCATACATCTCCGGATATTCCGGAGATCGGTCCGGTGTTCCATAAACGGGACTGGCAGGAACAGCTGCAGAGGGCCCATGTCAATTCCATCACCTGCTTTTCCCTGTGCCATCACGGGATGAGTTATCATCCGACGAAAGTCGGCATGATGCATCCGCATCTGAAGTTCAATCTTCTCAGGGCACAGATGGATGCCTGCAAGGAAATCGGGATTCATGTGCCTGTGTATCTGTCAGCAGGCCTCAACAACTACGCGGCTTCTCAGCATCCGGAATGGCTGCAGATCAAGGCGGACGGCTCTCCTTTCGGCTGGGCGGTCAGCCCGCTCGAACCGGGATTCCACCTGCTGTGCTTCAATACGGACTACCTGGACTATCTTTGCGAACATATCATCGAAACAGCCACGCTCTTTCCTGAAGCGGACGGAATTTTTCTGGATATTGTTCACGGATATCCATGCTGCTGCACGCGCTGCATGCAGAGCATGTACAGCAAAGGATACGACCCGTCAAAGGAAGAGGACCGCAAGGCTCACGGCCGTGAAACGCTGATGAAATATTACCGGCGGACCTTCGAGGCTCTCCGTTCCGTAAGCCCCGACATGCCGATCTTTCACAACGGAGGCAATATTCCCATCGGCGATCACGAAATTCTGCCGTATTATACCCACCTGGAGCTGGAATCGCTGCCCACCGGCGGATGGGGCTACGACCATTATCCCATTTCCGCATCGTATTGCCGCAACCTGAACATGGAAATATCGGGAATGACCGGAAAATTCCACCGTTCCTGGGGAGAATTCGGCGGTTTCAAGCATCCCAACGCCTTGCGCTATGAATGTTCCGCGATGCTTGCCCAGAATTCCAAATGCTGCATCGGCGACCAGATGCACCCGAACTGCACGCTCGACCGCACCACCTATGAAATCATCGGGCAGGCATATGCCGAAGTCGAACGCAAGGAGCCATGGTGCGAGGATGCGGAATCCGCCGCGGAATGCGCCATCCTTGCCGAAGCCGGAACAGCCTGTTATGCAGGAATTACAGGGGCATCCCGCTTTCTGCTTGAAAGACATATCCCTTTCGACATCGTGGATTCGACCATGGATGTTTCCCGGTTCAAGCTGCTGATTGCCGCATCGGACCGGGTCCTCGGCGATGACGAAGCAGAGCTCGTGCGGACCTTCCTGAAGAACGGTGGAAAGGTCGTCCTGACCGCCGATGCGGCGTTGAACCGGAATGACGAAGCCATCTTCGATCTGGGCGCGGAAGTCGGAGGCTGGTCGCCGTTCACCCCGGATTATGTTCAGGCCGACGAGACGCTCAACGATTTTTTCCGGACTCCGTTCCTGATGCAGCTGCGTTCCCGCAGACTGAAGGCTGTTTCCGCCGTCTCGCTGGGGAAAACGCTGGATCCGTATTTCAACCGCACCGCGCAGCATTTCTGTTCACACCAGAATACCCCGTACAAGCCGGAATTTTCCGGGTACGACGCCGCAGTCCTGAATGGGAATCTGCTGTATTTCGCCCACCCGGTGTTTTCTCTGTATCAGGCGACCGGCGCAGT
>CAZHPP010000119.1:0-9305 GCA_964534535.1 uncultured Victivallales bacterium
GGTGCCCCGGGCGGGGATCGAACCCACGACCCACTGCTTAGAAGGCAGTTGCTCTATCCACTGAGCTACCAGGGCAACATAAAAACCGACAGATGAATACTATAGCATTTTTCACCGGGAAATCAAATCGCCTCGCAGAAAAAAAATGGAGAAAAACTTGCAAAATTGAAATTGAGGCTGTATTTTATGGAACTCATATGCCGGAATCCGGCATCAAAAGGGAATGACCGAAAGCTGAAAAAGGAATGAACAGTCTCACACTACAGTTTCTGAAACGGCCTCTGACCACAGGCGCGGTCTGTCCAAGTTCCAAAGCCCTCGCAAAAGTGGTATGCTCCGGCATCGGTCTCGAAACCGCCGGAACCGTGGCGGAATTCGGTCCCGGAACAGGCGCACTCACCGGCACCGTCCGTCAGCTCATGAAACCCGGTTCACGCTACTTCGCCGTGGAACTCAACGAATCCATGATCTCCATGTTCAAATCAAGATTCCCGAAGGAGACCGTTTATCGGGACAGTGCGGAAAACCTTCCGGAAATTCTGTCGGAAAAAGAAAAGCGGCCGTATGTGGATGTGATCGTTTCAGGGCTGCCCTTCGCATCATTTCCCGCCGGAGTTCAGGATTCCATTCTTCGGGCGGCCGCAGAAAGTCTCCGGGACGATGGAACATTCACAACCTTTGCATATCTTCAGGGCGTGCTGCTGCCTGCCGGCAAACGATTCCGCCGCCAGCTCGACCGTTTCTTCCGCAAGGTCGAGGTCACGGAAACCGTCTGGATGAACTTTCCCCCGGCGTTCAGTTATCACTGCTGGAAATAAAACAACGGATTCGAATCATGCGGAACATTATTCATGGCTCGGAAAACCGATTCCCCGCGGTCTGCGGATTGATGAGAATTAACGAAAGGTCATGACATATGCTTGAAAAAAAGGTCGTCATCCGGAACCGGGCCGGAATCCACTGCCGGCCGTCCGGCGTCATCATGTCCGAAAAAGAGAAATTCCCCGGCACGTCATTCAAGATCATTTCCGCGAACGGCACGGCGGGACTGACCAGCATTCTGGAACTGCTCGCCCTCGGTCTTCAGCTGGGTGACGAAGTCACGGTCCAGGCTTCCGGCGGAAACGAAAGAGCCGCCCTCGACACGATTGCCGCCCTCTTCGAAAAAGAATTCGACTTCCCTCCGAAATAAGGAACCGAACTTCGAATGAAGATCATCATCCTCGGCGCCGGCGAACTCGGCAGACTCCTGGCTGAACGGCTCTGCGACGGCACAAACGACGTGACCGTCGTCGACACCAGTTCCTCCGGATTCGAACGTCTCCGGGAAAAGCTCGACCTGATGGTCGTGGAAGGCCGCGCCGCCGATGTCGAAGTCCTGAAGCAGGCCGGAATCCGCAATGCCGACATCGTGCTCGCCGTGAGCGGGGACGAAGCCGCCAACATCATCGCGTGCCAGCTTGCCGCTTTCTTCGGAGTCAAAAAAACCATCTGCCGACTCTATTCCTTCCATTCCTTTTCGCCGAAGGACAACATTTCTCCGGCGCTTTTCGGAATCTGGCGCGCGTTTTCCTCGCCCGACGAATGCGTGCGCAAGATCCGCGAAGTCCTGCCGAACCGCGCCGTTCTGGAAAAAATCCGCTTTTCCAGCCCCTCCGCCTCCATGGAGATCATCAACATCAGCCCGAGCTCCCTGCTCGCCGGAACGCGCGTGAAGGACATTCCGGCAAACTCCAGCCTCAGCACCGTCCGCTTCGCCGCGCTGGTCCGCGGACAGCAGTTCCTGTTCCCGCACGGCGACACGATCATCGTGCCGGGGGACAAAGTCTACATTGCTGGACAGCGCGACAGCGTTTCCTCGTTTGTCGACTGGGCCGCGGGTTCCGAGAAAGCCGACAACATGCGGGTCATCATCTCCGGCGCAAGCAACGTGGGCCAGCAGCTTGCCCGGCAGCTGCTTTCCGAAGGGTTCGACGTCCGCGTAATTGAATCCGACTCCGGCAAGGGAGCGCGTCTGCTGGACACGCTTCCACCCGGTTCCATGGTGCTCAGCGGAGAGACCACCGACGAAGGGGTCATGCTTGAGGCCGGGATCGACCAGTGCGACGCCTTCATCAGCACGGAGGACGACGACGAGAACAGCATTCTTTCCTGCATTCTCGCCAAGCGTCTCGGCGCGAAAAAGGTGATCGCCGTCACACACAAGCCGGAATACATTGCAATCGTTCCGACCATGGAAGTGATCGACTGCGCGTTCAACTCGACTCTGGTTTCCGTGAACACGATCTTCCGGCTGATGGAAAGCGGCACGTTCCGGATTGACGCCAAACTCCAGCGGTTCCATGCGCACCTGACCGAATTCAAGGTGACGCAGCGTTCGCCGCTGGTCGGGAAGGCGCTGGTGGACTGCGGACTTCCGCCCTCGGCTGTGCTGGCCATGCTGTTCCGCGGGCTCGAGGTCATTTCGCCGATGGGATCGACCGTCTTTCAGGCGGGCGACACGCTGGTTGCGATCGTCACGCCGGAAAGCGCGCGCGAGCTCGAGCCATTCTTCCCCAGATAAATTCATCTGCGTCCCGTTTCTTTGTACTGCTCCGTTTTCATCTTCTTTTATGCCTTTATTTATGCCTTATTTCATGCCGAAACCCTCTTGTCTTTTTTCAGAGTCTGATGTATAATGAATAAAGAATAAAGAGGGCATAATGATGACTCAGGCGGAAATTGCGAAAGAGTTCGGAATCTCGCAGTCTACGGTTTCCCGCGCGCTGAAAGACCCGGAAAGCAGTCATTTCAGCGACGAACTCCGCGGACGCATTCTCGACTTCTGCCGTCAGAAAACGCCGGAAACCCTGCGCGGGAACCGGATGTGGGACGCTGCATTCACCGCCTGGAACGGCTATCTCAAGTCGCCGTTCTATCTTCAGCTGTTTTCCGGAGCGCAGAGCAAGGCTTCCGAACTCGACTATACCCTGGTGTTCGAGGATGTCAATTCCTTTCCGCGCCATGCGAAACTCAGGAAATACGACGGTTTCATCGATGCCAGAAGCAACTGCACCTCCTCCCTGCAATCCATCAATCTGCCCATGGTTTTCCTGAATACGGCTTCTGCGGATGGTTCCGCCGACTCCGTCATGCCGAACAACAACATCATGATGCGGCTGGCGCTTTCCCATCTCAAAGAGAACGGTTTCCGCAAGATTGCCTATCTGGACTTTGTCTCCACTCATAAAGACTTCTGGCCGCTCCATTCAAAGGAGCGGCGGACCGCTTTCCTCAATCAGTGCGAACAGCTGGGGCTTTCCGACCGATACCGCATCGAATATGCAATCAATCTTCACGAGGAGGAAACGGCAATTCCAAAAATCCTCGACAGCCTGATCGGAACGGACCGCATGCCGGATTCCTTCCTCTGCGCGGATTATTACACCCCGTTCCTCATCACCGCGCTGAACGACCGCGGGCTCTCCGTTCCGGCCGACATTTCCATCGTCGGCTTCGACAATCTGGACCCGTTCGGGAAGGCCGGCTTCATCACGACCATCGACTTCAATCTTTTCGAGATGGGACGCACGGCCATGTCCCTGCTTCATGACCGGATCGGCAATCCGGGAAAGCCGCATATCCGCGTGGACGTCGAACCGCGTCTGATCCGCGGACAGAGCGTGCGGGAACTTGAATCTGCCACAATTCACAGGCTTCCCCGGAAGCTGTATGTCAATAACATCCCAACAACGGAGAATGTATGAAAACAACAAACGGAACGGGAACCAGCGTACTGACGAAACAGATTTTCACACTGATAGAGCTCCTGGTCGTGATCGCGATCATCGCGATTCTGGCCGGAATGCTTCTGCCTGCATTGAACCAGGCAAGGGAAAAGGCAAGAGCCGCAAACTGTCTGAGCAACTGCAAACAGCTCGGGCTCGGAACAGCCATGTACTGCGATGCAAACGACGGGCTTTATCCGGCGTCCCAGACCTGGAATGCCTCCAGCGTGCAGATCAGCTGGGTTGGAATCCTCTTTCTGAACGGGAACATCCAGCCGAAAATCACAGTGTGCCCTTCCTTCACACATTCCACCGCAGGCACCGACAGCATGAATGCAGGACGTGTCAGCGGATCAACTGGACAGTATTACACAATTCATCCGCATTACGGCCTGAACCGTGCCACAGCCGGTGAACAGGGGAACGGATGCATCGCCAATCCGGGGCCTGGACTCAAGAACAGCAAGGCAAAGACCCCTTCCAGCACCTTCCAGTACACGGATTCCATCTGCGGCCCAGACCGGACACGCGGATATTTCCTGGCGGCCCAGGTGTGGGGCGCCGTAGCGGCAACCGGGTCGATCGCGGCACGGCACTCGGGCGCAGCCTCCTTCACCTATTATGACGGCCATGCCGGAAGCATCCAGACGAGATGCACCGGAAATCCGGCAGACTATACGGCCTCGTACAATCCGTATGCCACAGGGGGACTTCCTCCGTACATCACCGGAAGCACCTTCTGGTTCGTCCGCTGAATCATCATCAAAGGAAAGATGAAAAGAATGAAACACTCGCAGACGCTCTTTCTGTCACTTTTTGCATGCACGGCGCTTTCCGCGGCCGTTCCGACGCTCGATGTCACCTTCGACCGTCCGCAGGAAATCAAAGCCGGGGAAAAAGCCATCCGCGTCGACGGACCGTTCCGCACGCTTGCTTCCGGGGAAAAAGTCCTGCTCTTCGGAGAAAAGGGGCTTTCCATTCCCGCAAGGGGACTGGCCGGAAAAACCGGGACGATCCTGGTCGAGTTCGCGGAAGACGACTTCACCATTACGAAGAGCGGACAGCGCCCTGTCGTCACGCTCCGCACCAACAGCCGCCTCTTTCTGGCGATCGCCTCATATTTCAAGAATCCGATCATCCAGTACGGCTTCACCGATCAGACGAACCGCTTCTACTTCAGTTCGGACCGGAAGACCGTTCCCGGGAAACTCTATTCCGCCGCATTGGCCTGGGACGGCGGAAAGATCCGCTGCTGGCTCGACGGGAAACTTGTCAAGGAAGCCCCCCAGCCGACTCAGGTCGATGAAAAAACTCTCACGACCTTTGAAATCGGACCGTTCCGCGATTCCTGGTATGTTGTTCCGCCGTGGAAAAACGAAAGCATGATCCGGCGTTTCCGGGTCTACAATTCCGCGCTTGACAGCGCCGAAGTCGCCGCGCTCGCCGGACTGAAGACCGCCGACATCTCCCAAAAATATCCGCAGACGATCGCCGTCCCGGAACGCCGGGGGAAAATCACGCCGGACGGTCTGCTGGACGACCCCGGCTGGCACAATGCAGCCTCGTTCATTTCCCTTGCGAACATCCACAAGCTCGGCGAAACGTGGCGGCTTCCCCCGCACCATGCTTATTTCACCTGGGATGATAAGAATCTCTATGCCGCGTTCGACAGCACCTTTCCGAACGGCAGCATCATCCAGAAAGGCCCCGCGCCCGGCGCAAAGGAAAGCGGCGTCTGGAACTTTGAATCCTTCGAAATTCATTTCCGTCACGACGGACACACCTACTACTTTGCCGGATGCGCCGGAGGAGCCAAAACCGAAATAAAAGACCACAACAGCGCCTACAATCCCGAATGGACTTACCGCACCACCCTGAGCCACCGCATCGACGACACGCTTCTCTGGCGCGGCGAATGCGTGATTCCGTGGAGCGCGCTGGAGCTTCAGGGACCGCCGAAGGACGGACTCCGCATGAATTTCTGCCGTTCCTGGACCTCTTCCCTGCTTTCGGCATACTCGGACCTTGCGGCCCAGACGGGGAAAAGCTACTGGGCCGACACCGACCGCTTCTTCAAACTCGAATTTGCGAAATCGGTTCCAGCCGTGCGTCTGCTGGAGAAGAACGATCCTTCCTACGGCCAGCTCGAACAGAAACTGGAAGCGGTCTCGGGAACCGATGCAAAGGCCGTCTTCACCGTGGTTCAGGAAAACAGCGCCGGACTTCTGGAGCCGCAGACGATCGTCCGCCGCGCGCTCGAACTCAAGGCGGGAATCCCGCAGAAACTGGATTTTTCCGTTCCGCTCACGTCCTCGCAGACCGACCGGCTGGTGTTCTCGCTCACGGACCCCGCCGGAAAGCAGGCGTTCTTCCGGCAGATTCTCCCTGTTGCGCTGAATGCCGAATATGTCTCCGTTTCGCCGCGCTTCACGTCGGAGAAAATTCTGGCGAACGTAAAACTTTCGATTCTCAAAAGCAAATCCGGCGGAACGTTTTCCGGGAAGCTCACGCTCAGGGGACCGGATGGGAAAACCGTGCTCTCGCTCCCCGTTTCAGAAATTCAGCCTCAGACGATTCCATTCCCGAAGTCCAGTGCGGTCGGAAACTGGAAGCTCAGTCTGACCGATTCCGCCGGGAAGACGCTTTCCGAATCGGCGTTTCATTTCCCCGGATTCGGCGCATGGAGTCTCCGGAAGGAGGACAACCGTGTTGTTCCGCCCTTCACGTCGCTTGAAATCAAAAACGGCTCAAATGGCTGGACAGTCAGTCCGTGGGGACGCTCCTACACCTGGGACGGCGACGGGCTGATGCCCTCGCAGATCGTTTCGCAGAAGAAGGAACTCTTTGCCGCGCCTGCCGAACTCACGGTCGGCGGCAAAGCCGTGAAAAGCGCGTTCCATGCGGGGAAAACCGCTCCGCACCGCGCGGAGTTCTCCGGTTCCGCCTCCGCGGATTCCTGCAGCGTGAAATCGCAGAGCTGGATCGAATACGACGGAGTCCAGTACAACACCGTTGAAGTAACGGCGAAAAAGAACATGCCCGCCGTGGAACTCCGGTTCACGCTTCCGCGGAAGATCGCGAAATTCCTCCACACCTCCGCCGCGACCTGGGGGAACAAGATCACGGACACGGTGCACGACGGGAAATTCGAATTCAAATATTATCCTGTGGTGTTTCTCGGCAATGAGGACAAGGGGTTCTGCTTCTTTGCGGAAAGCGCCTCGTCCTGGAAGACGGACCGTCTGCCGATGAGCATTGTCTCGGATTCCTCCAAGACCGTGTTCACGGTGCATCTGGCCGATTCGCTGAAAGCCGGCGAGACCCTGAAATTCGAATTCGGGCTTCTGGCGTCTCCGGTCAAGGCTCTGCCGAAGAATTATCCGCTGAACACGGAAGGCTGGGGATACTCTTTCCCGCTGAACCGGCCGGGAAAGACGCCGACCACATGGTCGGGATTTCTGCAGGACACCTCTTCGGCGCTTTCCGATGTCTTCGCCGATCTGCCGACCCCGGACAATCCGGTGATGCCCAAAGTCAAAAAAGCGGCCGCGACGGCAAAACGCTTCGGCGTGATCCCGTTCAGCTACAACATCGCGAACTATCTGACGGACGAATATCCGGAAACAAACGCATTCCTGGATGAATGGAAGCTGATCCCCCAGCAGATCCTCACGGAAAAACGCGATGGAAAACCGTACACCATGTACGGCGTCTGTCCGAACAGCGGAGCCGCGGACTTTTTCCTGTTCAAGCTCCGGAACTATCTCGCCGAAACCGGAATGCATTCCATCTATTTCGACTTCGGTCTGGTGCCCGTATGCACGAACGAAATCCACGGCTGCCGCAACCGCACCCCGCTGCTCGCCTACCGGGATTTCCTCCGCCGGGTCGCGCTCTGCCTGTATGACGCGGGCGGACAGGACGGCTATGTGATTTCTCTGCATAACACCGATTCGGTCCAGTTGCCCTGCTTCACGTTTGCCACAAACCTGCTGAACGGCGAACACATCCGGCAGGATTCCAGCAATCTCATGCACAACGGGAAGGACATCCTGGACACCTATCCGGTTCCGATGTTCGCATGCGAACTCAGTTCCCTGCCGTTCGGGCTCACAAATTCGGACTACCAGTCCAACGACGTCCTGCGTCCGGAATTCGGCGGCGGAAAGGAAGACCCCGAACTTTACAAGCTCCGCATCACGCGGGCGTTCCTCACCGGTTCGCTTGTCCACAACACCGTGCTCTCTCTGAACCGCTGCCACCACGGAATCTTCGACAAGATCGTGCGCATTTACAGCGCTTTCGATGTCCCGCACGCCGAATTTATTGGATACTGGGACGAACGCGGCACGGCAAAGGTGACCGCCGGAAAGGACGTGTATGTGAGCGTCTACAGGCACAAAGACGGCAAACGGCTCCTCGCCGTGATCTCGCACCTCGGAAACAAACGGATTGATCAGGACGCGACAATCCAGTTCAATCCGAAGGCGCTCGGGATGAAGGCCTTCACGAAGGCCGCCGAACGGATCGACGCCGACGACCCGGACTATGCGGAACTCTTCGAACTCCGGAAGAAATACCATGTTCCGGTGTCCCGCGCGCCGCTGAAATGGGTTCCGGCAGGAGTCCGGGTGCTTGACTTCAGGAACGACACACTGAAAATCCATATTCCGGCCCACACGTTCGCACTGGTCGAGCTGGAATAACCGGGACGGAAACATCCGCGTCCTGTCAGGACTCTGCGGGAACGCTTCCGCAGAGTCCTGACGGTATGAAAGATCCGGAATTTCAAAAGGCTCTGTTCTGCGTGATGACCGATTTTAATGCCAATGGGCTGCTCGCCCCTTGAACCCTCGGCAGGACTCAAAGAGCCCTGCACCCTGCGCTAAAAATTCAATTTTTGGCGCGCGTCTTTTGTCGACGCCTGTCGACCAAGGGGGCAAACCTCCGTTTTTCCCCCTGGCCCCCAAATCCCTGAAAGAACAGTCAACGTTTCGTACACAGCCTTCCAAAAAAATTCCCGGCAAAAAAACCGCAAAACGGCACTTGACTTTGCCATCGTTGGCAGTTATAGTAGCCATTGTTTGAAAAGTCATTTAACAAAGAATCCAATTTCAGGAGGACTTCACGATGGGAACGAAAGCGGATATCGGACTGATCGGACTCGCCGTCATGGGCGAAAACCTTGTGCTCAACATGGAGCGCAACGGCTTCACCTGCGCCGTCTTCAACCGCCATACCGACAAGGTCGACAACTTCATCGCCGGACGCGGCAAAGGCAAGAAATTCATCGGCTGCCACTCGATCGAAGAGCTCTGCGCCAGCCTGAAGACGCCCCGCCGCATCATGATGATGGTCAAGGCCGGAAAGGCCATCGACGAACTCATCGCCCAGATCACGCCCCACCTCGAAAAGGGCGATATCCTGATCGACGGCGGCAACAGCTTCTTCCAGGATACGATCCGCCGCACAAAGGAACTCGGCGAAAAAGGTCTCTACTTCATCGGCACCGGCGTTTCCGGCGGCGAGGAAGGCGCG
>CAZHPP010000120.1:0-9285 GCA_964534535.1 uncultured Victivallales bacterium
GCCGAGGGTTCAAGGGGCGAGCAGCCCATTGGCAATGCCTTAAAATCAGTCATCATGCAAAACTGAGCCTTTGATTTCAATTTTTCGCCCCGCATTACAACATTTTTTGGTTTTTTGCTTGAAAATTACATCGTGCGATGTATATTTTACAAGTTTTCAAAACGGAAGGTGTAAAAATGGACGAGAAAACCAAAAGTGAAATGGCATTCATCAATGCCGCGGGCGAGCTGTTCGCCACGCGCGGAATCGATGCCGTTCCCGTCAAGGAGATCGCCCGCCGCGCCGGAATCGACGCTTCCATGATCAAATACTACTTCGGCAGCAAGGACGGGCTCGTCAAGGCCGTGATCGAACACGCCGTGAAGCCGTGGAGCGACGACAATCTGGTCAAATACTACCGCGAGAACGCAAACCTCCTCGAAACGCGGGACGGCCAGACCGTGTTCGTGACCGGCATGGTGGAGCAGATTTTCCGCGTTCTGACCTCGTGGGAGGACGCCAACTGGGGAAAAAGCTTCGTGCTGCAGCTGATCCAGCGTCCGAATTCCATGCGGCAGGAAATCATCGACAGGCACCTGAAGCCGAGCGTGAAGGCCTTCTGCGAAATCTACCGCAAGATCACCGGGAACGACGATTTCGACTCGGCGTTCTGCTGGTTTCTGTTCATCATTTCCCCCATGTACATCTATTCCGGAAGCCCCGGGCTGATTGATTCCCTCCACCCCGAAGGCGGCGTGGCCAACGGATTTGAACGAAGACTTCAGTTCCTGACGACGAGCCGTCTGCTGAGCGGACTCGGGCTCGCCTGAACAACAAATACAATATCAAGGAGACACTTCTCATGACGTTCCACGGAAAAAATATTCTGGCCGGAGGCATTCTCGCGGCCCTCGCATGCATCGGCGGAACCGCCGCTGCAGATACGCCCCGCACCGCTGAAATGCAGCCGAACGAACGCGTCGTCAAACTCTTCCGTGTGGCCCAGGCCGGAGTCAGGACGGACATCACCTATCCGGGCCGGGTCCAGCCCGTCCGGCACGCCGAGCTCTTCTTCCGTGTTTCGGGCCCGGTTCTCACCGAAGACCTCAAATACGGCCACACCTTCGAGCAGGGCGAGATCATGATGCGGATCGACCCCCGCGACTACGAACGCGAAGTCGAACGGCTCTCCCACCAGCTGGAAGCCCAGAAGATCGAAGCCGACTATGCCGAAACCGAATACCGGCGCCAGAAACGCCTGCTCGACAGCACCGCGACCAGCCGTTCCACCTACGATGCCGCCCTCACCAAGCGCGACGCCTCCGCCGCCCAGGTGAAGATTCTCGAAACCTCCCTCAAGATTGCAAAGGACAGGCTCGGGGACACCATTCTCCGCGCGCCCTTCCACGGCACCGTGGCCGACATCCGGATCCACCAGTTCGAGATCGCGCACGCCTATGTGGCCGTCATGACCCTGGAAGACCTCCGTGAAATGGAAATCAAGGTCAACGTCCCCGGCGGAAACCTGCCGCAGATGAACATGGAATCAGCGCTGAAGTATCTGGGCAAGAAATTTGAAGTGACCTTCCCCGGCCGAGGCGACCGCCGCTTCACCGCCGCGATCACCGAATTCAAGCCCGTCGCGGCCGCCGAAAGCGAAACCTACGAGCTGATCCTCCGCATGAAGCAGCCCGACGACTTTCTGATCCTGCCCGGCATGACCGCTGAAGTCCACGGCCTGCCCCATTATCACCGCATCCCGCAGAAGAGCATCGTCGTCCCGTTTGCCGCGGTCATCCAGAAGGAAGGCGGATGCGCCGTATGGGTCTACCTTCCCGAAACCGGGAAGCTGCAGCTCCGCAAAGTCCGCACCGGCCGTCCCGCGGGAAGCGACTTCATCACGCTCGACGGCGATCTGAAGCCCGGCGAATTCATCGTCGCCGCCGGCGGCGACTGGCTCAATGAAAAAACCGTCGTCCGGCTTCTGAACCCGGAGGTCCTGAACCATGAAACTCATTGATTACGTCCTTTCCCACAAAAGCTTCATGATCCTGCTGATGACCGCCACGGTCCTCGGCGGACTCTATGCGTATCTGAAGCTCGGCAGGCTCGAATACCCCACCTTCACCATCAAGAAGGCGACCGTCGCCACGCTCTATCCAGGCGCGACCGCCCGCGAGGTCGAGGAAGAGGTCACGGACAAGATCGAGGAGGAAATCCAGAAGATGTCCCAGATCGACAACATCACGTCGATCAGCCGTCCCGGTTTTTCCCTCATCTTTGTGGAAATCCGCCCCGAATTCAGCGTCGCCGAGATGCCCCAGATCTGGGACGAGCTCCGGCGCAAGGTGAATGACATCCATCCCTACCTGCCCTCCGGCGTTTCCGCCTCCAAGGTCGGCGACGACTTCGGCGACGTCTACGGCGTGTTCCTCTCCCTTTCCGGAAAGGGCTACAACATCGACGAGATCAAGGACTATGCCGACGTCCTCAAGAAGGAAATCCTTCACGTCAAGGACGTTGCGAAAGTCGTGTTCTGGGGCGTCCAGGACAAGCGCATCTATGTGGAATTCAAGCGCGCCAAGCTTTCCAACCTGGGCATTTCCCAGACCGACCTCTTCGCGACCCTGAGCTCCAGCAACATGATCGAGGAGTCCGGACAGGTCCGGATCGACGACGAATACTGCCGGCTCCGCGTCTCGGGCGGAATCGACGGCCTTGAAGCGATCCGCAATCTCTATGTGGCCGACTCCCAGGGCCGCCTGATCCGCATCGGCGACATCGCCGAAGTGAGCCGCGGACACGAGGAGCCCGCAGAACAGATCATGACCTTCAACGGTTCCCCCGCCATCGGAATCGGCGTCTCCACCGTCTCCGGCGGCAACGTGGTCGAAATGGGCAAGAACATTCAGAAGCTTCTCTCCCGGCTCGAGGTGAGCAAGCCCGCCGGAATGCAGATCAACTACATCAACTACCAGTCGGTCGACGTCCAGAACTCCCTGAACGAATTCATCGTGAACCTGATCGAATCCGTGGTGATCGTGATCGGAATCCTGCTGCTCACCATGGGCTGGCGCTCCGGACTCATCATCGGGATCACGCTCATCATGATCATTCTCGGCACCTTTGTGGGCATGAAGGTCATGGACATCGACATGCAGCTTGTTTCGCTGGGCGCGCTCATCATCGCGCTGGGCATGCTGGTGGACAACGCAATCGTGATCGTGGACGGCTATCTGGTCAAGACCCAGCGGGGGACCTCCCCCGAACAGGCCCTGAAGGACATCGTGGCCGAAACCGAATGGCCTCTTCTCGGCGCGACCGTGGTGGCCATCCTCGCCTTCCTGGCCGTGGGCTTCAACACCGGAAACATCGGCGAATTCTGCCGCTCGCTGTTTTATGTGATCGCGATCTCGCTGATGCTGAGCTGGTTCATGGCGCTCATGTTCACGCCGCTCATGTGCCTCTGGATCATCAAGCCGAAACCGCTCGCCCCGGAAAACGGCGACGTCTACGACGGGAAAATCTATCAGGGCTACCGCAGACTGCTGATGGCCTCCCTGCGCCACCGGACTCTGGCCTTCGTCCTGCTGATCGTGGGACTCGGCCTTTCGGCCTGGGCCTACGTCTATGTGCCGAAATCCTTCTTCCCCGACTCGACCCGTCCGCAGTTCTATATCGACTACTGGCGCAATCCGGCCAGCCACATCGAAGAAACCGCGAAGGACGCAGAGAAGATCGCCGCGTTCGTCCGCACGATTCCCGGCGTCAAGTCGACGACCGGATTCGCAGGCGAAGGCGCGCTCCGGTTCATCCTCACCTACGACTACAACAGTCCTTCGCCGGACTACGCTCAGATCGTCGTGGAGGTCGACGACGCCGACAAGATCAACGGCATGATCCCGAAGATCGAACAGTATCTCCGGCAGAACTTCCCGAGCGCCGATTCGCTCGTGCTGCGGTTCTCGGAAGGACTCTGCATTCCGTTCAAGATCGAGGCGCGTTTCCGCGGTCCCGACCGCGCCGTGCTCCGTCAGCTTTCCGAGCAGGCCAAGGCCATCATGCGCGCAGATTCCAACACGCGCTACGTCCGCGACGACTGGCGTTCTCCCGTCAAGGCAGTGCGCCTGAACTATTCGGAGGCCAAGGCGCGCCAGACCGGAATCTCGCGCAAGGACCTTGCCCAGGCGCTCCAGTGGAACTTCAACGGCGTCACCTGCGGCGTCCTGCGGGAAACCAACAACCTGATCCCCATCGTTTCCCGTCCCGTCGAGGCCGAACGCAAGAGCATGGCCGAACTCGACAGCGTCCGCGTGTGGTCCAACGTCACGCAGAAGAGCTATTCCGTGGCCCAGGCCTGCGACGGACTCGGGACGGTCGTCGAGCCTCCGCTTCTGCGCCGGCGCGACCGCGTTTCCACCATCACGGTGCAGTGTTCCCCCGTCGCGGGAACGGCTTCCGCGCTCCAGAAAAAGCTCCAGCCGAAGCTTGAGGCCATCCCGCTTCCGCCCCTCTACACGCTGGAATGGGGCGGCGAAATCGAACAGAGCAACCTGGCCGAGGCAAAGCTCAAGACGCTCTTCCCCGTCAGTCTGCTGCTGATGTTCCTGGTGGTGGCCATGCTCTTCCACACGGTCCGCGAACCCGTGATCGCATCGCTCGTTCTGCCCTTCGCCCTGATCGGCGTGGTGGGCGGACTCCTGATGATGAACCTTCCGTTCGGATTCATGGCGATTCTGGGATTCCTCGGACTCACCGGAATGATGCTCAAGAACTCGATCGTCCTGCTGGACCAGATCAACCTGGAACGCAACCGCGGCGCGAAACCGTACGATGCCGTGCTCAACGCCTCGGTCAGCCGTCTGCGGCCCGTGACCATGGCCGCCGGAACCACCGTGTTCGGCGTGTTCCCGCTGCTCTTCCATGCGTTCTACAACGCCATGGCGGCGACAATCATGTACGGCCTGCTGGCGGCCTCCGTGCTCACGCTGGTGATCGTGCCGATCGGCTACGCCGTGCTCTTCCACGTCAGGAATCCTGAAAAATAATCATGGGGATGATGCAGAAAGAAACGGACGGGCTTCGCAGGATGCGGGACCCGTCCGTCTCTTCTTGTCCTGTCCGGAACTTCAGGGAATGCGCGGCCAGACCGCAGTTTCCAGCAGGAACCCCAGCAGCAGGAATGCGGCCGCAAGCGCGGCGAACCGAGGAGCAAGCTCCCGCCAGTTCACAAGAGTCTGCTGTTCGAACGTGGTCTTTTCGAGCGCGCTGATCGCGGCCATGGCCTTCGCCATGGACTCCGAATCCTCCGCCCGGTAGTATTTTCCGCCGGAAAGCTCCGCCATGTCCCGCAGCAGCGGCTCGTCGAAGTCGTTCTGGACCGGGACGATCTGCGCGCCGAACGGCGTGTTCTGCGTCATGACTGCGTTCGCGGAGCCGATTCCGACCGTGTAGACCGTGATGTCGAAGGTGTTCGCGAGCTTCGCGGCCTGACGCGGGGAAACACGGTCCGCGATGTTGTTCGCGCCGTCCGTGAACAGCACGATGATCCGGCGCTTCGCATCGGAATCCTTGAGCTTGCGGATTCCCGCGGCGATGGGGCCGGCGATGTTCGTCATGTCTCCGATCATGCCGGGATGCAGGGCGTTGAGCGTCCCGATCAGCCAGGCGTGGTCGAGCGTGGGAGGGCATGCCGTGTACGGCTTCGGCGCGAACGCGATCAGGCCGATGCGGTCGTTCGGACGCTCATTGATGAATTTGACGATCTCGCGCTTGGCGCTGTCGAGCCGGGAGACGATCCGGCCGGAGGAGATGCCGTTTTCGAGTTCGCCGCGCGTGGTCACTCCGGCAGGCACGTCGGTCGCCCGCATGCTGCCGGAAATGTCGAGCGCAATCACGATATCGATTCCTTCCGAGCGGCGGCGGATCTGCTCCAGACCTTCCCTCGGACGCGCCAGCGCCAGCACGGTCAGCAGCGCGGCCGCGCCGTACAGCACGAACGGAATCAGCTTCTTGTACCGCACCGAAGGCGAATGACGGTTCACCTCGCGGATTCCGGCAATCGACGGAATCTTCAGCGAAGGCTGTTTCTTCCGCCACAGCACCCAGAGCGCAAGGGCGGCCGGAACCGCAAGCAGGAGCAGCCACGGATGGGCGAATTCGGGAATCCAGTTCACGGCAGCGCCTCCTTCCCGTTTTCATCGGCCGCAGTCGAACGGACAAGTGTTTCGGCCTTGCCGGCCGCGTGGTCGAAGAGCGGCTCGTCGGCAGGGACCTTGGCAAACTTGACCATGTCGGCCGAAGTCAGGAATTCGCGGAGGAACTCGCGCTGTTCCACATCAAGCGGACTCGAATCGGCGCGCAGTTCGCGCATGAATTCGGGCGTGGTCTGGTGTTCGGCACGGAGCCGGAAGCGCTCCTCCAGATACCCGCGGACAACGTCCGTAAGTTCGATCACGGCCTTTTCCGGCGTGGCCTTGCCTCCATGGAGATCACTGCGCAGTCCGCCGATGGAAAGCAGAGCCCGTTCCCACGGCGCCAGTTCCCGCAGTCGGTCTTTTCTCCGCCGCGTGAAGAACCACACGAGTGCAAGAAGAACTGCCGCAAGGACCGTTCCGATCAGAATGAACCTCCACGCGCCGCGGCGTTCGGCCTGCAGAATTTTTCCGGCAAGCGCGAGTTTTCCATCCGCGATTTCACCGGAACCGACGGCCTTGAACGCGGGCAGGACGGCGGAAACCGTCTGCGCGCTTTCGGGGCCTCCCTCGAACGTGAGCGAAGCCGACCCGGCGGGTATGTCTCCCGTGCGGTACGGCTGAAGGACAAACGGGACGCTCCACAGCAGGGTTCCCCATCCGCGCGATTCGATGACGGGATGCGGTTCCCCGGCCAGCTGAGCCCCTGCTCCCGGAACGCCCTCCGCACGCACGAGTTCGCGTCCCCACGGAGTTTTCACCTTCAAATCATAAACGATTCTTCCGGCGATCGGCACGGACTCCTTCGGAGCTTCCGGTCTGACGACGATCTCAGGCGGAACGGACTCCTTCGCGCACGCCCGCCATTTCAGGATGACGGCGGTTCCGGCTCCGGCCGCCGCAATCACGGCGGCCGCGCCCGCAAACAGGAAAATCATTGATTTTTTCATGGATTAATGCAAGCCTTTTCTCATTTTCCGCTTCTGGAAGAACGCCATCAGCGGCTGGAGGAGATCCCCGCCGCAGCGCAGGTCCACAAGGTCGACCTTCGCACGCGCAAACGATTTTTCCTGCATTGCCTTTGTGCGTTCGGACTGCGATTCGTAAAGCCGGAGCATCGGCGCGGAGGAGGCATCGAACGAATCCGTCTCCCCTGTTTCCGAGTCCCGGACTTCGATCATGGCGGTCTGCGGGAGTTTCAGTTCGAGCGGGTCGAGCACGCGCAGGGCCACGAGGTCGTGCTTCGCGTTCAGGATCTTCATCTGCTTTTCATAGGAGTTCGGGTCGATGAAGTCGCTGAGCATGAAGATCACGGCGCGCCGCTTGATGTTTTTTGCAAGCGAATCGAGCGCGGCGCCGATGTCGGTGCCTTTCGATTCCGGCTCGAAGGCGAGCAGTTCGCGGATCAGCCGCAGCACATGGGAGCGTCCGGATTTCGGCGGAAGCCACAGTTCGGAACGGTCCGTAAACACGAGCATTCCGACCTTGTCGTGGTTGCGGATCGCGCTCAGGGCGAGCAGCGCGGCGGTCTCGGCGGCCTTTTCGCGCTTGGAGTCTCCCGCGGATCCGAATGCCAGCGACGCGGAGGCGTCCACCGCAAGAATCACCGTAAGTTCGCGCTCCTCGGAATACTTCTTGATGTACGGGGAGCCCATGCGCGCGGTCACGTTCCAGTCGATGTCCCGCACATCGTCGTCCGGTGTGTATTCGCGCACTTCGGCGAATTCGATTCCGCGCCCCTTGAAGACGCTGTGGTAGGCGCCGCCGGTAAGCTCCTCCACAAGACGGCGCGTCCGGATTTCGATTTTCCTGACTTTTGCAAGCAGTTCGCGTGTCAGCATGAGCGGAATCTCCCGGGATTACGGCGTCTTGAGTTCCCCGAGGAGTTTCGTGATCAGGTCGTCGGAAGTGAGGTTTTCGGCCTCGGCCTCGTAGGAAAGGATCAGCCTGTGCCGGAGCACGTCGTGCGCAACATCCTTCACGTCCTGCGGAATCACGTACGCCCTGCCCTCGATGAAGGCGAGCGCCTTGGCGGCCAGCACCAGCGAAATCGTGGCGCGCGGCGAAGCCCCGACTTCCACGAACGACGGAATGTCGTCGAGTTTGGCCTCTGACTGGCGGTCTGACATCTCCTTGCGGTGGTTCGGCCGGGTCGCATACACAATGTCCAGAATGTATTCCAGAATCTTGGCGTCCATGTACACCTTGTCGACCCACTTGCGCGCCTTCGTGATATCCTCGAGTTTTGCCACCGCGAGCGCGGAGGGGATGAATTCGGGGTGCGCCATGGTTTCAGCGATCAGGCGCTCCTCGTCGCGGTGTGGATAGTCGATTCTGAGCTTGAAGAGGAAGCGGTCGATCTGGGCTTCGGGAAGCGGATAGGTGCCTTCCTGTTCGATCGGGTTCTGCGTGGCCATCACCAGGAACGGTTCCGGCATGCGGAAGGTCTGGCCGGCGATCGTGACCTGGCGCTCCTGCATGCACTCAAGAAGCGCGGACTGGACTTTCGCGGGCGCGCGGTTGATTTCATCGGCCAGGACGATGTTCGCAAAAATCGGCCCCTGCTTCACGGAAAACGAATGTTCCGACGGATTGTAGATGTTGGTTCCGAGGAGGTCGGCCGGAAGAAGGTCCGGGGTAAACTGAATCCGCGCAAATTTGCCGTCGAGCGACTGGGCGAGCGTCTTGACGGCGAGCGTCTTGGCAAGGCCGGGAAGGCCTTCCAGAAGCACATGTCCGTCGGCGATCAGCGCCGCGATCAGACGGTCGATCAGTTCGCGCTGGCCGGAAACGATCCGCCCCATTTCGGCCCGCAGAGGTTTGACGAACGCGGAAGCTTCCGCGATCTCGCCCTGAAGTTTCTGTAGTTCTTCCTGACTCATTTTCAAAAATCCTCCGTTTGATTTCCATTCAGTTCGAAACTGATAGACACATTCCGCCGCAAAAAGTTCGGATTTTTTCATTTCCCCTGCTCAAAATTCTTTCGTCCGGCCGCTCTTTTTACTCCTCCATTGCATTTTCCGCGCACGGCACTATATTATCATTTGGCTGTGTACTAAACGTTGACTGTTTTTTTCAGGGATTCGGGGGTCCAGGGGGAAAAACGGAGGTT
>CAZHPP010000121.1:0-9264 GCA_964534535.1 uncultured Victivallales bacterium
CGGAACAGCAGGCGGTTCATTCCTCCGGGTACTCCCGGAAGAGGTCGGGAGATTCGAGCCTGCGGGAGCTCCGGCGGACCGGGGGTCGCTTCAGGTGGAACAGCGCCCAGGCCTTTTCGGAAACGACGCGTCCCTGCGGGGTGCGGGCCATGTAGCCCTCCTGGATCAGATAGGGTTCGTAGACGTCCTCGATCGTGTCCGGCTCCTCGCTGACGGCCACGGCCAGCGAATTGATTCCGACCGGGCCGCCGCCGAACTTGACCATGATGGTTTCGAGGATGCGCTTGTCCATCTCGTCGAGGCCGGTGTCGTCGATGTCGAGCATGGCGAGTGCGGCCGCGGCGGTTTCGCGGTCGATCTTTTTCAGTTTTTTGACCTGGGCGAAGTCGCGGGCCCAGCGGAGAAGGTTGTTGGCGATTCGCGGGGTGCCGCGGCTGCGTCGGGCGATCTCGAACGCGCCCTCCGGGTCGATGTCGATCTTGAGGATTCCGGAGGAGCGCCTGACGATCTGCGCGAGTTCCTCCGGCGAATAATAGTCGAGCCGGAGCGAAAGTTCAAAGCGCGAACGCAGCGGCGAGGAAAGCAGTCCCTGGCGGGTCGTGGCGCCGATCAGCGTGAATTCCGGAATGTCGAGCCGGACGGAGCGCGCGCCGGGGCCCTGGTCCAGCATGATGTCGATGAAGAAGTCCTCCATCGCGCTGTAGAGATACTCTTCGACCGCGATGTTGAGGCGGTGAATCTCGTCGATGAACAGGATGTCCCCCTTTTCGAGGGAGGTGAGGAGTCCGGCCAGGTCGCCAGGCTTTTCGATCACGGGGCCGCTGGAGGTCTTGATGTTGGCGCCCTTTTCGGCGGCGATGATATAGGCGAGCGTGGTTTTGCCGAGTCCCGGGGGGCCGCTGAGCAGAAGATGACCGAGCGTGCCGCCGCGGGCGTTGGCCGCTCCGACGTAGATGCGGAGCCGCTCCTTGGCCTTCGTCTGGCCGGGGAAGGCGTCGAAACTTCTCGGGCGCAGCGTTTCTTCCGCCTCGACATCCTTCCGGTTCAGCGTAGACGTTAAAAATCTTTCGTTGCTCATCGTTGACTTTCATGTGAGTTGGAGTTATATTAGTAACTTAATGCGGAACAGTTGAAATTTCAACATTGCAACGCAAAAAAACATAGAAGGAGTCAAAAAGAATGTCCTGCTGCAAAAATCTCAAGCTGGCGGCCGACACGGTCCGCCTCCTCGCCGCCGACGGCGTCCAGAAAGCCAATTCCGGACACCCCGGAATGCCCATGGGAACCGCCGACGTCGCGTTCACGCTCTGGTTCAAGCACATGAAGCACAATCCGAAGAACCCCGAATGGCTCGGCCGCGACCGCTTCATCCTTTCCGCAGGACACGGCTCCATGCTCATCTATTCGCTCCTCCACCTGTTCAATTACGGGCTCACCATCGAAGACCTCCAGAATTTCCGTCAGTGGGGAAGCCTCACGCCCGGACATCCGGAATACGGCCACACCCGCGGGGTTGAAGTCACCACCGGCCCGCTCGGCACAGGATTCGCCTCCGGAATCGGCATGGCCGTCGCGCAGAAGCGCTTCGGCGCGCTCACCGGCCTTTCCGACGCCGGACTCCTCGACGGGAAAATCTACATCATCTCCGGCGACGGATGCATGATGGAAGGAATCACCCACGAAGCCGCTTCTTTCGCAGGACATCAGAAGCTCGACAACGTGGTCGTGTTCTATGACGACAACCGCATCAGCATCGAAGGTTCCACCGGCCTCGCCTTCACCGAAGACGTCGGCAAGCGCTTCGAAGCCTACAACTGGCGCGTGATCCGCTGCAAGAACGCCAACGACCTCGACCAGGTCGACGCCGCCATCAGGACAGCAAAGAAGTCCGACGGCCGCCCGACCCTCGTCGTCTGCACCTCCACCATCGGATTCGGCTCCCCCAACAAGGCCGGAAAAGCCTCTTCCCACGGCGAGCCCCTCGGAATCGAGGAACTCGAAGCCACGAAGAAAGCCCTCGGATTCGATCCCAAGGCCTCCTTCGTCGTCCCCGCCGAAGTCCGCTCCATGATCGACGCCAGAATCAAAGAGCTCGAAGCCGATGCCGCCGCCTGGGACAAGAAGTTCCAGATGTACATCGACTCCAACCCGGACAAGGCCGCGGTCATCTCCGACCTCCTTTCCAAGAAGATTCCGGACGACCTCGAAGCCCAGCTCAAGGCCGCGGCCCCGGTCGACAAGCCCGTCGCAACCCGCGCCTCCAGCGGCACGGTCCTCCAGAAGCTCGCCGCCCTCGTTCCCTCCGTCTTCGGCGGCGCCGCCGACCTCGCGCCCTCCACCAAGACCAACATCAAGGACGCCGGCGACTTCGAGCCCGACAACCGCGCCGGACGCAACCTCCATTTCGGCGTCCGCGAAAACGCCATGGGCTGCATGGGCAACGGAATCGCCCTCTACGGCGCATTCATTCCGTACACCAGCACGTTCTTCGTCTTCTCCGACTTCCTCAAGCCGGCGATCCGCCTCGCGTGCATTCAGAAACTCCATGAAATCTACGTCTTCACGCACGACAGCTTCTACGTCGGCGAGGACGGCCCCACGCACGAGCCCATTGAACAGCTCGCCATGCTCCGCACCATCCCCGGCATGACCGTGCTCCGTCCGGCCGAAGCCAACGAAGTCGCCGCCAGCTGGGCCTACGCGGTCCGCGCGAAATCCCCCGTCGCTCTCTGCCTGACCCGTCAGGGACTTGATCCCTTCAAGCCCGAACAGGCCGCGAAGATCGACATCGCCAAGGGCGCCTACGTGGTCGACTGCGAGAAGGGCTTCGAATACTGCCTGATCGCCACCGGCTCCGAAGTCAATCTCGCCCTCAAGGCCGCCGCGCTCCTCCGCGCCCAGGGCAAGAAGGTCCGCGTTGTTTCCATGCCTTCCCGCGAACTCTTCCTCCAGCAGACGAAGGAATACCAGGAGTCCGTCATTCCGTCCTCCTGCGCCAAGCGCGTCACGATGGAAGCCGGCTCCACGTTCGGATGGGAGCGCTTCGCGGGAGACCGCGGGCTCTGCATCGGGCTCGATCATTTCGGCTCCTCCGCGCCGTACAAGGTGCTCGCCGAGAAGTTCGGTTTCACGCCTCAGGCGGTCGCCGACAAGATCAACGCCTTCTTCAAGTGAACCGCTGAAAAGCGAATGAACTCAAATCCCGGAAACGCACCCTGTGCGCTTCCGGGATTTTTCTTTCCGGGAGACATTGCATGAGCATGCTGGGAGACCTGGCGTTCGGGATGATCGACAAGGCCATCGCCGCCGAACTCCAGAAACTGATCGATGAAAAGGTGAACTCGGCCGTCCTGAACTCGCTGCTTTCGCAGATCCGTCCGGGCGGCTCCTCCGGGGAATCGTATCTTCTTTCCGGGACCGCCAATCTGAAAATCACGGGAATCGAAGTCGGATATTCCGCCACGGCCATGCGGAAGACTCAGACCCGGACCGTAAGGCTTCCCGACCAGGCCAGAACGCTTGAGCTCGATTCCCTGCTGAAGCACCGGAAGGCGGAATCGCCGTCGACGGCGGCCGGGAACGGCCCTGCCGCCGAATTCAGTCTGAACACGCGTCTTTCCGTTTCCGGAATCGGGATCACGAAATCCCTCGGCGGCATGAGCGCGACGGTGGAGACGCTTTCCTTTGTGCTCGACGCTTCGGGAAAGGCCTCCAGCCGGAAGCTCCGCTGATCATTTCAGCGTAAGCAGCGCGGACTGCGCCGGGGCAAGAGTCAGGTTCACGGTCGTGACGCCATCCGACGTTTCCGCGCTGAACGGAAGATTGCATGCGGCCTTTCCGGGAAGTGCAATCCGGACTTCCGCCGCAAACGGCTTTTCGCGGTCCGGATTCCGCACGACAACCGCCGTTTCTCCGCGCCCGGTCTGCCAGGCGGCCAGACGCCCGCCCGCATTCACCGAAACAGGAGATTCCGAAAACTTCTTCAGGACCGTCTGCGTGGAACTGTTCGCCATTTCCGAAATGGAATCCAGACCGTAGCCCATGCGGTCGTGCAGTTCGTCCCGGCGGATCAGAGTCGGCGGAACGTTGAAGAACGCCGCATTGTCTCTGAGCGTGAGGACCGGGATTTCCGCATCAATCACGACCTGCGTTCCCTCCAGCGCGGCACAGTGTCCGGAACACTGCGGTTCACGGCAGAATTCCGACCGATTCTCCGAACGCAGGACCCTGACGGAAGTCTCCTTCCCTGCATCCCGGACTCCGAACACGTCCTCCATGCCGGAAACATCCATGAAGCAGAGGAGCTTCACGCCGGAGTCATGCAGTTCCCGAATCTTTGCAAGGACTTCCGGCTTCATGCCCTTGAGCGGCGGCAGGACCAGAGCCGAGACGTCGTCCGCGGTCAGATTCGCGAGCTCGGTGTCCGGGCACAGGAATCCGCCGCAGAGTCCGGCCTTCCGGAACATTTCATACGCGAATGGAACACATTCCGCCGCGGGCTTCGCGACATCGACGATTCCCTGCCCCGAGGCTGTTCCGTCGACGCCGTATTCGCGGAGGTATGTCTTCTGATTGTTCTTCCAGGAATCTTCGCTCCAGACGAAGGCCGTTCCTTTTCGGAGCGGACGCACGGGGGCGTGCTTCTTCAGGAGTCCAGCCGTCTTCAGGATCTGTTCATAATCTTTGCGGACGAATCCGCAAGCCTGGAAGCCGTAGTCCTTCCAGTAATGGAATTTCCCGCCGGAACGGTACGCGCTGGAACCGGCGTATTCCAGGAACATGCTGCCGATGGTGTCCTCCGGGAATACGGTCCGCAGTCCGAACGGCGGATGGGCGAAATAGACCGCGCCGTCGGGACACCCCTGGAACCCTTTCGTATAAAGTTCGGGACAGATCCGCTCACCCGGGAGCGCCCACAGACAGCACGTCAGGAACCACGAGCCGCGTTCCAGACCGTAGCGGCAGGTGTCCGGATAATCTTCATACTGCCAGAAGCCGTGGCCTTCCGTGCGGAAACAGGCCTTTCCGAGATACCGGATGAATTCGGGTCCCTTGGAATGCCCTGCGTAAATGTGCGCAGGACCGTAGCCGGAAAAGCGCGCATGCGGATTGATTCCCCTCAATTTTGCAAGCATGGCTTCATGTCTCTTTCCGCGGCGTTCGTTCATGAAGTCCAGAAATTCCGGCCAGTAATTTTTTGCAATCACGCGGAACGCCTCGGTCGAAAACTCTCCGCTCAGACGCGGGTCGCGCGTGCCGTGCATGAATTCCTGCGCATCTTTCCGCATGGTTCCTTCATACGCCCACATCCAGAGAACGGAAAAGGAATTTTCCTCGTCCGTGGTGTTCACATAGTCGGCTTCGGCGACCAGATCGCGGTTGGAGTCCACGTCCCACTTGTTCATGCAGCGCGACCCCAGCCAGAGGAACCATTCCCGTCCGTAGGCATGGACGAACGGCGCAATGTGCTTTGCGCGGGCCCGGGGCGGAAGAAAATTCGAACAGGAGATGTAGTGTCCCTCGTCCGAACTTTCCCCGAAGAACGGGTCGAAGCCGTCCGTCAGCAGTCCGCGTGTTTCGGTACGGGAATTGTAGAGGAACGGCAGACCGGAAATCAGCGGAGGCGGAAGCGCGTCCTTCTTCCGGCTCATGACCTCGAAGGCGCAGGATTCGGAAAGTTCCGGAAATCCGGGATCGGCGGAGCGGACCGCAAGGTGATAGACTCCCGGCTTCTTTCCGGAAAGATTCACGGAGCAGACGGTCTTTCGGAATTTCAGGAACCCGGCGGATTCCGTTTCAAAGGAAACTTCCGGCTTCAGAGTCTCCAGCGGCTCCAGAAATGCGTCCAGAAGATGCAGTTCATAATGGTTCGGAAGAGCGGAACGGCTCTTCATCTCGACCCGGAAATGAATCGGCTCGCCTTCAAAGAAATAATGGTTGTTCCGCGTAAATTCGAGCGCATCGGGATCGGGCGCGGGCAGATGTTTCGCAATCTCCTTTTCCGGCTGGCTCCGGAACGTGACGGACGCATATTTTTCCGTCAGCCCCCAGCCCGCATAAACGGTCTTTCCCGCAGAGTCGAAGAGGGTCTCGGAAGGCGACTGGGCAAACACCTGCGCCGGATGATATTCGTAAGAATCCGCTCCGACGGCAAACAGCACATCGCCCGCGGGACGCCGGAAGCGCACGGTCTTGCGGAACGGCCAGTCAAGTTTCTCATAGAGAATGCCGTAGAAATAATCGGGCGCGAGATTCCGCGGAATATTGATGTGTCTTCCCGGAGCGAGCACCGTTTTCTGAATGCCTCCGGGAGAAAGGACTTTGAAATAAAGATTGTCGAAGAAATCGGCGCGCATGCCGTGATAGTTGCCCTCCCCCGGTTCGGTCGCGGCGACTCCGCCCGAAAATTCCAGAGCCGCTTCCGAATAACCGTCGAACTCCGAAAGGACCACATGACAGCGGACCGGTTCGAGCGTGATCTTTTCCGGAAGAAAAACGTCAAATTCGCAAACGGAAACCGGTCGGACGGCATTCTCCGCTTCGATGGAAAGGGAATGAACCTTCAGCGTATTGATAAATGGTCCGCGGGCAAAGGCGGACATTCCCGGTTCGCGCTTTCCCGTCGCAAATTCCGCTTTTGCGCTTCCGACGGAAAACACGGCTTTTTCCGGCAGGAGTTCGAGCGTGATCCGGAGCTTCGTGCCGCCGGCATTTTCAAAGACCTGCGACTGCTCCGGAGTGTAGAAATTGGCGCGGACCGTGCCGTATTCCAGCTTCAGTTTTTTTCCCTGATCCTCGGGGAGGAAATGCACATATTTTCCTTCGCGCCGGAATTCGTCGTAGCTGAAGATGAAATACATGCTGGAGCCGCGGACGGCTTCCAATTCCGCCGTGATTTTTCCGCAGGTGAATTTCTGCGTGACGGGAAGATATTTGTTTCCGGGGGAAAGCAGTTCGATTCCGCCGCCGGGAAGCGGGCGCATGGCCTCGATCGCCATGTCAGAGTTGAATTCCGTCACAATTCCGTTCGATCCGTTCAGGGTAAAGCAGGGGGTCATGAGAAGAGAAGCAGACATGGGACGATTCCTTTTCGTTTTTCTGCATATTATACTTTATTTATGCAGGAATGACAATAACATATTTCTTCTTAAAATTATCATATTTCTTCAAACCGCCATTTGCAGCGGGGCGCGGAACGGAGTATATTGCGGACATGGAAAAATATTATGTCTATTCGATGCAGGAGATGCCGCGGCTGATGCGGTTCCCGGCGCGGCTGAACGGCATGGGATACATCACGGAAAATTTTTATCTTCCGCGCAAGCATGCGGAACGGAACATGATCATCGGTTTTCATCTGCGCGGAAGCGCTGGCGTGAGCGTGCGGGTGGAAAACGGGCAGACGCGGCGGCATCCCTGGAATCCGCCGGAACTGGGAGTCAGTCTGCCCGGCACCTTCGGCTGGATCGAGGCGGAACAGCCGTGGGACGAAGTCTATTTCAGCTACGTTCCGTGCATGATTTCCGTGTTCCGTGACATGGGGGTCAACCTGGAATCCATTGCCCGGAATCCGCTCCCGATCACCGGACGCGAACTGCTGTCAAGGCAGCTGGCGGAACTGGAGGAACTCTGCCGGAACATGCACCTTCCCGGAGCGGCCGACCGCATGGACTCGCTGGCGTTCTCGATGATCTTCCAGAATGCCGTGTCCTCGCAGGTTTCACTGTTCACGGGGATCGGGAATCCGTCCGTCCGGCAGGCGGCGGAATACTTTGCCCGGAACTTCCGGAAGAAGATCGACTTGTCCGCGCTGCGGAAGGAACTCGGCATGTCCGAAAGCGCCTTTTACCGCGAATGGCGGAAGGAATTCGGGAAACCGGTGCATTCGCATCTGATCGACCTGCGCCTCGACTTTGCGGAACAGCTGCTGCGCTCGGACGCCTATACGCTCAAGGAGATTGCGGCGGAATGCGGTTTTTCCAACGCAGTGGACCTGTGCCGGCATTTCCGGAAGCGGCGCGGCATGCCGCCCGGAAAGTTCAGGGAAAGTCAGATCCGCCCGGCCGCGCTCCATGATCTTTCCCGCGCGAAAACGGCGCGGGGACTTGAAATTTCGCCGTTCCGGAGCTAAACTATCAGCCGCATCAAACGGAGGAACAACAATCTATGGCTCAGCGCGGCAATCATGACTGGTACTGGAACGAACTGCATCAGGTCGGACCGGACTATGAATCCGATTCCGACATTGCCGCTTTCGACATGGCAATGCGCCGGATGCACGATGTCGACGGCGAAAACCGCAGGATCCTCGAACTTCTGAAGGCCGGACCCGAATCGTCCGTGCTTGAAATCGGGACGGCGACCGGGTCGTTCGCCCGGCTGGCGGCCCGCACGGCAAAACGCGTCAAGGCGGTCGACATTTCCGACTCCATGCTCCATTACGCGGCGGGATGCGCCCGCTCGGAAGGCCTCGGCAACATCGAATTCGAACGCGCCGGATTCCTTTCCTTCAATGCGAAACCGGGCGAATTCACCTCCGTGGTCAGCCGTCATGCCTTCCACCATCTGCCCGACCTGTGGAAGGCCGTGGCCCTGGGGAACATCCACACGGCGCTCGGACACGGCGGCCGTTTCGTGCTTCTGGACGTTGTGTTCGACTGGCGCAACGAGCCGTTCGGCGACTATTTTTCCCGGATCGCGGAATCCGCCGCCGAAAAGGGAATCAATTTCGCCTCCTACGTCTCGCACGAGTACGGCACGTTCAACTGGATCATCCGCGGGCTCATCGAGCGCTCGGGGTTCCGGATCGAATCGGAAACCGCGGAACCCGGGTTCCGCCACATGTATTCCTGCATCCGGGACTGATCCCCGTCCCCTTTTCCTCATTTTCCCGTGAAAAAATCCCGTGCTCTTCTTGAAAAATGCGCACGGAGCTGTTATATTTTTCCGTTCAAAAATCTTCAATCACGGAGCACACCATCATGACCGAAAGCTTCATCCAGAACAATTTCGCGGCCCGCATCGGCGGAAACAAATTCGGAAAAGATACCAAGATATATAAATTCGAGAAGATCAAACGCGCAAAACGCGCCGCCATGGCCGAAAATCCGGCCCTCCCCATCATCGACATGGGCGTGGGCGAACCGGACGACATGGCGTTCCCGAAGGTCGTTTCCGCCCTCTGCCGCGAAGCCGCCAAATGGGAAAACCGCACCTACGCCGACAACGGAGTCGCCGAATTCCGGGAAGCCGCCGCACGCTACA
>CAZHPP010000122.1:0-213 GCA_964534535.1 uncultured Victivallales bacterium
TTGCCCCCTCGGCAGGACTCAAAGAGCCCTGCACCCTGCGCAAAAAAAATCAATTTTTTGCGCTCGTTTCCTTGTCGAGACCTGTCGACCAGGGGGGCAAACCTCCGTTTTTCCCCCTTTGCACCCCGAATCCCTGAAAAAACAGTCAACGTTTCGTACACAGCCAAAAAATATATTCCGAACCTGCTGTTTTTCAATGCGCCGGTCATCCGT